>SBGE01000052.1 GCA_006226755.1 Deltaproteobacteria bacterium
GTTTTTAATAAAAGTGAACATTACGTTTTCAGCAAGGCTCCTCTTAAAATTCTCGCGGCACTCTTTGGGTTCATGTCTCTAATCGTCATGTTTAGCTTCAAGTTTACAGAAGTTATCAACGACATTCCGAACCTCATGAGATCATTTCTTACTCTTGTCGTCCTTGCTTATGGAATTTTCATCTTACTTGCTCGCGCTGATTACATTCGAAAAATATTTCTCATCAACTTTTTTGCCTTCACTTTTGTATGGATAGTTTTCACACCATGCTTTTTTCTTCCAACGGTACCAGAAAGAGTCATTTCGCTAGTCAAAGAAAAGGAAGTTAATGTTCTTTTCCGTAAGCCATTTTTCATCGCCGAAGCCCTCGGTCAGGATATTAATATTCAAAATCCAGAGCAAGCAAAGGCCCAAGCGCAAAATCCACATACAGGATTTTTCATTGTAGAAGAGCGATTTTACAAATATCTCTCACTAGACAAATACCTCATCATTCAAGACAAGTGGCCAATCTGGAAGCGAGGCACAAAAACAAAAGACATCCTGAAGGCCATTTCAGATGGAAAACTAAGTAATTTGCAGGAAAGATTGCTCCTTTTAGTGCCCATTTCAAAGCCCGCTTCCTAGACTAACGCGCCACACACATGCTATAAGTCCAGCCATGGAAACAGCTGAAGATTTTTTGAAAAATTACCAACTTGAAGGTGAAGAGCTCACCATTTACACCTACCCTGCCCCAGTTCTAAAAGAAGTGGCAAAGCCTGTTGAAAATTTTGATCAGGAACTAGAAACCTTGATTAAAAATATGCTCTACACCATGTACCAAGCTCCTGGCATAGGCTTGGCCGCCCCACAAGTTGGAGTAAGCAAACGTATCTTTGTCATGGATATCGATTTTGATCGCGAAGAGGTCACAAATGCAGATGGCACTGAGGAATATCGATTAAGTAATTTTAATCCAAGAGTCTTCATCAACCCAATCATTTCCAACAAAGAAGGCGAGATTCTCTACGAAGAAGGATGCTTGTCTGTTCCTGGCATATATGAAGAGGTTAAACGAGCTGAAAAAATTCACGTTGAGTATCAAGATGTGAAAGGCAATAAGCACACACTTGATGCTGACGAGCTACTTTCAATTTGCATTCAACATGAAAATGATCATCTAGATGGAATTGTCTTTCTTGAACGTTTGAGCATGATCAAAAGAAACTTTCTTACTAAAAAGTACTTGAAAAACAAAAAGAAGGGATAAATGAGAAAATTTAAAGTTGTTTTCTGTGGAACTCCTGATTTTTCTCTCCCCTCTCTTGAATTACTCTTTAATCATCCCCTCATCGATATTGTTGGCGTTGTAACCATGCCTGATCGTCCAGCCGGTAGAGGCAAAACACTTCAAAGTCCCCCGGTCGCAGAATTCGCCAAAGCACATAAGCTATCCTTGATACAAACAGAAAATATAAATCAAGAAGATGCTTTTTTAGCTGATATGACAAAACAAGGTGTCGATTTTTTTATTGTCCTCGCCTTTGCTCAGTTTCTCTCTAATAAAATTCTTGATCTACCAAAACTAGGTTGTTTCAACATACACACTAGCCAACTTCCTAGACACAGAGGAGCTGCACCTATTCAGTATGCACTCCTTTCTGGTGATCAAGAGTCTGGAGTATCCATCCAGAAAATGGTTAAGAAAATGGATGCTGGCGATGTTGCCATTAACCACCCTGTACCTGTGCACGAGTATGAAACAGGTGGTTTACTTTATACTCGTTTGAAATTTGCTTGTTCTGAAGCATTGGTCGAGTTAATCGACAACCTAAGCACTAATAGCGTGAAGTTCACTCCTCAGGATGAGAGCCTTGTTACTTTTGCTCCGACACTTTCCAGAGATGATGGAAAAATAGACTTTCAAAATCAAACGGCACAAGAAATTGAAAGAAAATCCAGAGCACTTTTCCCCTGGCCAGGAACGTGGACAATCCTTAACGGCAAAAGATTAAAAGTACTAAGTTTAAGCTTATCAACACTTAAGGCGAATCCCGGTGAAGTTAATTTAAACCAGGGCACACTTGTTGTTGGCTGTAAAACAGGCTCCGTTAGACTGGACTCAATCCAACTTGAAGGAAAGAAATCTTGCACTGATTCAGACTATCTCAATGGTCTCAAGTCGAGTGGGAATAAATTTGAATTAATTTTCGGGGAAAAAATATGACAACTATTATCTCACCAAGTTTATTAAGCTGTGATTTCATGAATATTGAAACGGAGTTGAAGCATTTTGATTCTGCAAAAGACATCTGGTTTCACCTGGACATCATGGACGGACACTTTGTACCAAACATGACTTTTGGAAATCCAATTATCAAAATGATTTCAAAAATTTCAAATCATCCTCTCGATGCTCACTTCATGGTTACAAACCCAGATTTCTATATTGAAACTCTTAAAGATGTTCCAATACATAATTTCACTTTTCATTACGAGGCGACCAGCACCCCTCTAGAACTGATCAAAGAAGCCAAGATGCATTACCCATCTGTTGGTATCTCAATCAAACCTGGTACACCATTTGACAAGCTCAGCGAAGAAGTTCTTTCAGAGATCGACTTATTATTGGTCATGTCGGTTGAGCCAGGATTTGGTGGCCAATCTTTCATTGAAGGAACCTGGGAAAAACTTGAACAAATTAGAGTCAAGAAACTCGCCAATAAATTCGATTTCATGGTCCAAGTTGATGGCGGAGTTGGCTCAGCCAACGCTTCGCAACTTATCGAAGCAGGATGTAACAATCTAGTTGCAGGAAGCTTTGTATTTAAAGGTGGACCAGATCAATACCTGAACAATATTGAATTACTTAGAGGATAATATGAACCTTCAACTTACTGGCCTAAATCTTAGTTATAAAGACGTCTTCAATGTCTCCCACAAAACAGCTGAAATAAAAGTTTCAATTAATCCAGAAAATCTGGAAGCAATGAAAAAAAGTCGTCAACTGGTTTTAGAAATCGTTGAAAACAATAAACCTGTTTACGGCATTAATACTGGATTTGGTGCCTTAAGTGATAAGCATGTTCCAAAAGATAAACTAAAAGAGCTCCAATACAATTTGATTCGTTCTCACTGTACAGGAGTTGGTGCCCCATTCGATATCCCCACAGCTCGTGCGATCATGCTCATTAGAGCGAATTGTTTAACAAGAGGCTTTTCCGGCCTCAACCCAGAACTAGTAGAACTCATTCTTGAATTCATAAACAAGGACATTACACCAGTTATACCCTGTAAAGGAAGTGTTGGTGCCAGTGGAGACTTAGCTCCTCTTAGTCATTTGGCCTTGGCCTTGATAGGAGAAGGTGAGGTTTTCTATAAAGGGAACAGAGTACCAAGTATCGATGCTATTAAAGCGGAAGGGCTCAAGCAAGGTGTGCTTGGACCAAAAGATGGCCTTGCTCTTATCAATGGAACAGCAGTAATTTCAGCACTTGGTGCATTAGCGGTATACAGATCTCAAACTCTTTTAGAATCAAGTGATGTCATAGCAGCACTAACACTAGAAGGATTACGAGGAACAACAAAGGCTTACTATCACAAGATTCACGAACTGAAGCCACAACCAGGTCAGCTTGAGTGCGCGAGAAACTTGAACAAGCTTTTAGTTGAAAGTGAGATCATGAATTCACATGTTGATTGCGGCAAAGTCCAAGATCCTTATTCACTAAGATGTCTTCCTCAGGTTCACGGCGCAAGTAGACAAGCATACAACCATGCCAAAGATGTAATCGAAATCGAAATAAACTCTGTAACGGACAACCCTTTGGTATTCCCAGAAACTGGTGAAGTTGTTAGTGGTGGAAATTTTCATGGTCAAGCACCTGCCTTTGCACTCGACTACCTTGCCATGGCGATGTCAGAAATTAGTAATATTAGTGAGAGAAGAGTCGAGAAAATGATGAATCCAACATTTTCAGATCTTCCGGCTTTCTTGACGAAAGACAGTGGTCTTAATAGTGGTCTTATGATTGCGCATGTTACCTCTGCCGCTCTTGCTTCTGAAAACAAAGTTCTCTGCCATCCAGCCAGCATTGACAGCATTCCGACTTCAACAGACAAAGAAGATCATGTTTCCATGGGAGTAACAGCTGGAAGAAAGCTTCATGAAATTCTCGACAATGTAACAAGTTCTCTTGCTATTGAACTTTTGTGTGCTTCTCAAGCGATTGAACTTTTACGCCCACTGAAATCCAACCCAGCTCTTGAAGCAGTTATGACACTTGTTAGAAAATATGTTGAGCCAATTGAGGAAGACAGAACTTTTCATCAAGACATTGCAGCCCTAGAAACCATTATTGCAGATAATACACTCTTAAATTCCGTAACCAACGTACTTGGAGAAATAGAATGAATGATTCAGTAAACATTCCACTACCCCCAACCGGACCAGAACTTACATGTAAAGGATGGCACCAAGAAGCGGCTTTGAGATGTCTTCTAAATAACCTACATCCAGACGTTGCTGAAGATCGCGAACAACTCATCGTTTATGGTGGAAATGGACAGGCCGCAAGAAATCCGAAAGCTTTAAAAGATATAATTAATGCTCTAAAGAATCTTGAAAATGACCAGACCCTGCTTGTTCAGTCTGGCAAGCCTGTTGCTGTACTACCTAGTCACGAAAATGGCCCACGTGTTCTAATTGCCAACTCCAATCTCGTTCCAAAATGGGCGGATTGGGATTACTTCAATGATCTTAAAGATCGTGGTCTCATGATGTATGGTCAAATGACTGCTGGATCTTGGATTTACATTGGATCACAGGGAATTCTTCAAGGTACATACGAAACTTTCATGGCAGCAGCTGAGAAACACTATGGAGAAGGTAGTGATCTAAAGGGCAAACTTGTTTTAACTGCTGGAATTGGAGGCATGGGTGGAGCTCAACCTCTTGCTGTTAAAATGGCAGGCGGTGTTTTCATTGGATGTGACGTAGAAAAAGAAAGAATTCAAAAACGTCTAGACACAAAATATCTCGACACTCTCGCTTCAACTTATGATGAAGCGATTAATCTCGCACTCGAGGCCAAAGAAAAAGGTATCGCGACCTCAATAGGTGTTGTCGGAAATGCTGCAGACTTTTTTGAATATATGGATGAAAAGGGAATTATTCCTGACTTGGTTACAGATCAAACCTCGGCTCATGATCCTTTGAATGGATACGTCCCAAGAGGAATGACACTTCAAGAGGCGTTTGAACTCAGAAAAACAAACCCAAAAAAATACACAGAAGAAAGCTATCACACTATGGCTGCACACGTTAAGGCCATGTTGAATTTTCAAGACAAAGGTAGTTATGTTTTCGATTACGGAAACAATCTGAGAGAAGGTGCCAGAATTGATGGAGTAAAGAATGCCTTTGATTTTCCAGGCTTTGTTCCAGCATATATCAGACCTCTTTTTTGCCAAGGTAGTGGCCCATTTAGATGGGTTGCTCTTTCTGGTGATCCGGAAGATATCAAAGTGACAGATCAGGCCCTAAAGGAACTTTTCCCAGAAAATAAAAAGCTCATAAATTGGCTTGATAAAGCTGGAGAGATGATTGCTTTCCAAGGTTTGCCTTCAAGAATTTGTTGGCTCAAATATGGAGAAAGAGAAAAAGCCGGTCTTCTATTTAACAAACTTGTAAGAGAGGGAAAAGTAAAAGCCCCTATCGTTATTGGCAGAGACCATCTTGATTGTGGATCAGTTGCATCACCAAATAGAGAGACAGAAGGTATGCTGGACGGTACTGATGCGGTTTCGGACTGGCCAATCTTAAATCTAATGATCAACACGATGAATGGCGCAAGCTGGACAAGCTTTCACCACGGTGGCGGAGTTGGAATTGGATACAGTCAGCATGCCGGAATGGTTATTGTTGCTGATGGAACAGAAGAAATGGATAAGCGTTTAAGCAGAGTTCTCAACAGCGACCCTGGCATGGGCATCATTCGTCACGTTGATGCCGGATACGAAATAGCTAAAGAAATGGCTCCAAAAACTAATATTGGCTTTCCAAGTCTATAGGATTTTTATGAAGCATTACTCAAACATTTCACAGGTCTTATCACTCGAGTCTGCCAATTCAAAAGATGGTAGAAACCTTGAGCCGTCAGACCTCTCCGTTTTAAATAATGCTTCCATTGTTTTTGATAATGAAAAAATTCTTTGGATTGGAAAAACTACAGAACTGCCAGACATCTATCAAAGTGTCGAGACAACAGATCTAACTGGTCACTGTGTTACTCCAGAAGTTGTGGATTCTCATACACATCTTATTTTTGGAGGAGACAGGGCCAAAGAATATAGTATGCGTTTAAATGGTGCAGATTATATCGATATCGCAAAAGCTGGTGGCGGTATTCTTAACACCATGAACGGTACTAATTCTTTAGACAAGCATGAGCTTCTTTCTATCTCTAGAGAAAGAGTCGAGCGCTTACATTCCTATGGTATTGGCTCAATTGAAATTAAAACAGGATATGGTCTTAACTTTGAAAAGGAGTATGAGCTTAGCCACATTGTTAAGGAGCTTAAGGATCAATACAAAGGTAAAGTGCAGATTATCAATACATTTATGGCAGCTCATGCTGTACCCAAAAATTATGAAAGTAGTTCTCAATATATGAATGAAGTGGTTATCCCACTTCTTGAGAAATTAGCTTCTGAAAAAGTCATTGATTGCGCTGATATCTTTCATGAAAGTGGATATTTTGATTCCTCTGACACCAAACTACTTTTTGAAAAATGCATCGAGCTTAATATTCCTTTTAAAAGTCACGCAGACGAGTTCAACGATAACAAGGGAGCCAAGCTCGCTGCCGAGATGGGTGCACTTTCAACCGATCACCTTCTTTGCACGACTCAAGATGGTATCGAAGCATTATCTAAATCAAAAACTGTTGCGACTCTATTACCGGGGACAGGATATTTTCTTGGCAAGCCTCAGGCCAACGCAAGGGCGCTACTCAACGCAGGGGTTAAGGTCTCAATTGCAAGTGACTATAATCCTGGCTCATGCCACTGGGACAACTTACTTCAAATTGCATCCCTCGCAGCTCCTAATTTAGGTTTCAATCAGACTCAACTTTGGGCCGCAATCACACTAAATGCAGCACACGCACTTGGATTGACCGACCAAGGCGCTATAGTAAGAGGCTTAAAGCCTCGTTTTTCGATATTTAAAGTTCCAACCATTGATCATATTACATATCACTGGGGTCGAAATTTTGCTGTAACTCTTTAGTCTTTTTCGACGATAAGTAGATGATGAAAAGAGTATTCTTTCTATTAATTCCATTTGTGATTTCTTGCGGTGCTGATCCACTAGTAGAGAAGTCTTCCAATAATTCAAATACTCAGAATTTGAGTTGCAATAGAAACTCGGGACAGGTTTGTGCTCAACCACCGATGCCACCCTGTCCTCCAAATGTGTATTGCATACAAGTCATGCCTGAGCCTACAACTTATGAAAACGAATGTGCAATGACGGAAGCGAATGCCAGACTAATTCGTCCCGGCTCTTGTGATTAATGAAGATATTTTTTGAAGAGTTCTACAGTTTCACCTGAATCAAAATCTTTTTGCTTATTACTAACTTCGATGACCTTTCCCTTGGCGAATACAATCGATACAGGGATTGCTTCAATTTTATAATCATCAACGACTTTGCTGTCAGAGTCTGCAACGATTGGAAAGTTCAATTCATACTTCTTTACAGTCTTCTTAATATTCGAAAGTTGATCTTCAGAATCAGTATTAACTCCTACAAACAGAACCTGGTCATCATTGAATTTCTTTTTCATTTCATTGATAGATGGAAACTCTGCCAGACATGGCTTGCACCAGCTCGCCCAGAAATTCAAAACAACAATCGGGGCCTTAACTTTAGAGAGCTCAATCTCTTTACCGTCTGTAGTCTTAATTTTTGTTTTCTTAAACATTGACTCATAATGGGCATTGATTTTTTTGTCTTCTTCAGTATTTCTAGCGTTAGGTTGTCCATTTTCAAACATGACATGGCCCACCAGATAAACGGTAAGCGTCGCTATAAATATAAAAATTGGTAAAAATCTTTTCATTTTCATTTCTGGAGTAGTTTACACGACTCAGCCAGTCGTTGCTATTGGAGAACGATTTACCCCTTGTAGAGACCACTTATAGCCTCGATAATACAATTATGAAAGTTGAAAACGAAACGCAAAAGGATGAAATTCTTGACGAGTCTGGTCAGACTTTTCTAGAGTTTGTTCTTCTCCTCGCAACAATGGTTCTTCTAAGTTTCACGCTTATGAATGGTTTTAACAAGGGCATTTCTGAGCTTTGGAAAAGTTATATTCAGGCCATTGCGAATCCTACAGATACAAACATAGACTATCAGTAAAATTTATTTCCGGAGTTTTTCATGGGTTATATTCTCTCAATAGACCAGGGCACCACTGGTACGACTGCAGCACTTATCAAGGATGACACTTTTGAATTTGTTGGAAAGATTAATCAAGAGTTTCCACAGATATACCCAAAACCTGGCTGGGTAGAACATGACCTTAACGATATTTGGACAAGCACAACTTCGACCATATCTGCTGTTTTGGATAAATGTAACGTAAGAGCTTCTGACATCACAAGTATTGGAATCACAAACCAAAGAGAGACGACTTGTGCATTTAACAAGTCAGGTAAACCTCTTGCTAATGCTATCGTCTGGCAAGACAGAAGAACTGGTGAGTATTGCCAGGAATTAAAAAGCAATGGCCACGAAGAAAAAATAAACAAACTCACTGGCCTTCCAATTGATGCATATTTCAGTGCAACCAAAATGAGATGGCTACTCAAGAATAACTCTAATGTACAAAGTGCTGCTCAAAAAGATGATCTATGCTTTGGCAATATTGATACATTTCTTCTCTACAAACTTACAAATGGAACAAGTTTTGCCACAGAGGCCTCAAATGCCAGCCGGACATTGCTCATGTCACTTGAAACAGGTGCCTGGTCAGATGAATTGCTCTCACTTTTTGAATTGAACAAAAACTTTTTACCTGAAATCAAGGATAGCTTTTGTCACTTTGGAGAGACAAATGGTCTCGATGTCCTTCCTGATGGAATTCCCATAACAGGTATACTTGGAGATCAGCAGGCAGCTCTATTCGGACAAGCGGGCTTCAATAAAGGTGACATCAAATGTACATATGGAACTGGTGCATTCATGTTACTCAACACTGGTGAACAAATTCAAAGAAGTTCAAATGGATTGCTGTCGACAGTTGCCTTTCAGAAAGATGGAAAAAGAATATTTGCACTCGAAGGAAGTTGCTATATCGCCGGTGCCGCTGTTCAGTGGTTACGCGATAATTTAAAGATTTTTCTTTCAAGTCCAGAAGTTGAACAACAAGCGAATTTGGTAACAGATTTGGATTCTATGAAAAATGTTCTCTTCCTACCTTTCTTTACAGGTATAGGAAGTCCGTACTGGCAAAGTGATGCTACAGGCGCCATCGTTGGCCTCACCAGAGACACGGGAATTCCCCACATCTCAAGGGCCTGTCTTGAAGGGATTGCTTATTCTATTAATGACTTATTAAATGCCATGAAAAATGATTCCACCGCAGGAATTTCCGAGATGCGAGTTGACGGTGGTGCTGTTGCCAACAATCTACTTATGGAAATTCAAGCTTCTGTTTCTGATTGCAATATTATCAGGCCAAAAGTAATTGAAACGACTGCTTATGGTGCAGCACTAGCTAGTGCAATTGGAAGTGGTAATATGAAATTTGAAGACATTTCTAAACTTTGGAAAGAAGATCGTACTTTCGAAGTAGACAACAGCACTAAAGAATATTTCACTCGTAAGTATTCTGATTGGACAAAAACAATCAAACGCATGTTTCTTTAAAATAGTTAAAGACTTCTTCAACCCTCTTGAAGCCAATAATTTCTAGAGGGTATTTTTCCTTCATCTTCATTGTATTTTTGTATGGCACAATTGCCTTTTTTACCCCTAATCTAGAATATGTACACAGTCTCTCATTCAGGTTTGGTATATCTCTAATTTCTCCCGACAATCCAATCTCACCAAGAATGATCGTTCTTTTATCAAACTTAAAACCCATGAACGAACTCAAGATGGCAACCATTACAGAAAGGTCACTCTCTCCATTTCTAATTTTCATACCTCCAGTTACATTGACGAAGATTTCTTTGCTACTTAATTTAATCTTCAAATATTTTTCCATGACTGCAATAATCATATTCAAACGACTACCATCAAAACCTTCACAGTTTCTCTTTACGACTCCGCTGTCATATTTTGAAACGAGTGCTTGCAACTCAACGAGCAATACCCGACTCCCTTCTATAACAGAGGTCAGAGTAGCCCCTCCATGCACTCCAATTTCTTCATCAGGCTCACTGTTATACTCGCTGATTGGCATCAATCCAGATTTTTCCATTCGAAACATCCCAATTTCATTGGTCATACCAAATCGATTTTTTGTTGTTCTAAACATTCTTATCTGTGAATCTTTATCCCCTTCTATATAGACAACAGTGTCAACCATATGTTCCAACATTTTTGGACCGGCAATTCCACCATCTTTTGTAATTTGTCCTATGACTATACAAGTAATATTTTTGGCCTTCACTTCATTCATAATTTGAAAAGTAACTTCTCTGACCTGCGACGGAGATCCTGGTGCAGATTGAATTTCCTCTGAATAAATTGTTTGAATTGAATCTAGAATAAATATTTCTGGTTTTTCATCCTTCAATATTGCTTGAATCATTTCCCACTTGTTTTCACAAATGATTCCCAGTTTTTCAGATTGAGCATTTATTCTCTTCATTCGACTTGCAACCTGTTGTTCCGACTCTTCACCGGACACATACAAGATGCTTCTCTTTGGTAAACTTTTTATAAGCTCTCCCATGAATGTTGATTTTCCAACACCTGGCTCCCCCCCTAGAAGAGACAGAGAACCTTTAACCAAACCTCCTCCGAAAACACGATCTATTTCATCTATTTGTGTCTTTATCCTTTCACATTCCTCTAGTTCAATTTGCTCAACAGATCGTGGTCTCCTAGTAGTAATCTTATTTCGAGTAATTTCAGCTTCATCCTTTAAACTATTCCAACTCTGACAGCCGAAGCATTTTCCCACCCATTTTTGGGTGATATAACCACACTCAACACAGACATACTTCGACATATTTCCTCCACTATTTTGCAGGACTCATTCAAAAGTTTCTTTGCGACAAGTAGCCCAAGCGCCTGAAATCACGAGCCTTCTTTTTGCCGGTCATCCTTTATAGTGTGTAATTTCTTCATCAAACTCCGATCAGCGTGAGTAATTAAAAAGTATTTGTTAGGAATTCCTTATTGGAGTATTTATGAGAGTTTTGTTTTCTTTTTTAGTTTTAACTTTATTAGTCAGCTCATGTTCGCATCTCACCGGAACAAGTGGACGTAACCCTTCATCAGAAGATTATCCTTATGCCCTGTTTTCACCCACTAAAGGTGAAGAGGCCTTCAATGAGATCTACAAAAATGTTCGTAAAGCTGAAAAGTACGTTCATGCGACAATTTATAGCTGGTCTGATGGAGATATCGACAAAGCAATGCTCGATGCTCTCAAAGGTGGTGCACAAGTAAGAATCGTCGTTCATCCACCATTAGCAAACAGCGCTAGAACCAAATCGAAAATTGAAAAGCTAGAAGCTGCAGGTGCTGAAGTTAAAATTGCAAAACAAAACATGCATGAAAAATTCGTGATTGTTGATGATGTATGGATGGTAAACTCCTCAGCCAACATGTCAGGTGGAGCAAAGACAAGATACAGTGAAGCTTTTGTCTTTCACCACAAAGATTCAGGTGAAGCTCAAGAAAGTATTCTTAAAGATTATAGACACGAGTTTACAGTTCTCTGGAACAGTGGACGTGACATAACTACAAATGGTGAAGAAAACGCAGAGGCCTTGAGTGATTACACAAAAAAAGAAGGCTCAACAATCGATAACACTCCTACAGACAACAAGAACATGGCGCTCTATTCAAGCTCTATGAACTTCACTATCAAAGAAAACAAACCATCCAGCACGGCCTACAAGCAAGGCAAATACATCAATCTAACAAAGCGTACTGGTTCAAATGGCAAGCAAACTTGGTATGTAAGAGATCTTCTTATTAGTTCAATCGATAATGCCAAGAAGAACATCTATGTAAACTTAAACCACTTTAATATTAGAGAAGTTTCTGATGCTCTCATTAGAGCGGTAAAACGCGGAGTAGAAGTTAGGCTAGCAGTAGACAACCAAGAATATAAGTCTAAGCCAAACAATAAAGAGATGACGCCACAGTTTATAAAAGACTGGAAGGCCTTACCAGGCAATAGCAAAAAAGAAGCACCAGTTCGTGTTAAGTACTATTCACATGCTCCATCTCCAAGACACTGGCTTTTAAATCATCATAAGTATTTTGTTATCGACTATAATGAGTCTGGCAAGGACACCATCCTCCTGGCAGGATCATACAACGTTTCACAAAATGCCGAGCACAAGCAATTTGATAACATCGTTGTTTATCAAGGGGTCAAATACAAAACTTTGTATAAGTCTTTTATTGATGAATTCGAGTATCTTTGGTCTCTTAATAGAGATGAAGACGACAAGCCAATTGCTGACATTTATAATCAATTCTTCACCAAGAAAGGACCAAGCAGCTTCCCGCTACACGTAAAAGAGGCCATCTCACTAACCTTTAGCGAAGTCTCGAAGCTTAGAGGCGAAGTAAGCAAAGCTGCTAAGGGGATGTTTTCCAACATGTTCAAAAACAGAGATTGTCTGTATTTTGATGTTGAAAAGCAAAGCTTCTGGGGCTGTCCTCAATAACTTGCAACTATTTAAATTTACATCATATAGCCCCGCTATTCGGGGCTTTTTTGTTTCATTTTCGGAACACCAATTCAAATAATTTCGGATAGTTATCTTAACAAATGGGCCAAAAACTGGCACAGAGTTAGCATATATAAGCCTGACAAAGAGGTTTATATGAAAAAACGGACACTTAAGGCCTTTGGCATAATCTCATTCGCTCTCCTTTTAGGAACAGTTTCTGTTCTTGTTTTCAATACTGAAGTAGTCGCTGACAACGACACTTCTAACCATGTTGATGAAGATTCAATCCAAGAAGTAGTTGATGTTCTTATCAACAAAGAAACATCTGACACCTGTCTCATCATTACTAAACCAGATGGAAAACCATTTGAAATAAGTGCTGAACTAAGACTTACAAAACGTTACGAAGTAAAAAAATGTTATGAAATAGAGACCCATCGTTATCGTGATGAATATCGTTTCGCTCAAGTTGGTGAACCAGTCGTAGAATGTTTTGAAGACCTAACGGATCCCAATGATGTGCCGGAAGTAATTCAAGAACTGCTGGATACATATCCTGAAACCGGAGATGCCACTGCAGGTGAATCATACAGACTTCCAAAATTTGTAGAAGAACTTTCATCTAAAAAGGAATTCAAGGAAGGTTTTTTCAGGACTCGCATGGATTTAAATCTTTCCGATGTTCGATGGGAAGTTTCTCAAAACAAATTAATTATTTATGCAATTGATCTAAATATGGGTGATGAGGAGGTTCTTTATTACAATTTTGAACACCTGCTGGCCTTCTCCCTTTTTGACAAGAACAAAAACACCTTGGCAATCACCAAAGCTTGTGGAGCCCCACTATGAAAAAAACAATTTTGTTTTCACTGTTAATTACTTCAACATCCACTTACGCTTCAGATCTTTACTCTGATGCATATTTAATTCAAGAGCGTGAGTCTCTTAAGGATCAGACCGCTCATACATTTTCTATAGGACAATCGTTAAATAATGATATTTATAATCTCACAAGCTTCACTTATTCATATGACACCTACTTGAATGACTTTCTCTCCCTTTCTCCTGAGGTTTCAATTACGAGAAGAGAGCTAAAGGACTCCCACAAGACACTCATTGGCATGATTCAAGATAAACCTGCAATAATTTCACCACAACCAGATGCGAGCGCTGGTGCCAGATTGAACTTCTTACCCGTTACCGGAGTTGGTAATCTCTTAAATCGAACAGAGCTGGATTTTTCTGTAGGTACATCAATTGGATTTTCGGCAGATAAGTATGAAGATTTTATATCGCCTGGTGGTTATATTGGACTGAATTTAAACTTCAAGAGTTTATCACGACAATATGGAATTGAAATTAAGCAAAACTTCAGACAAAACACTGAATACTTTGATCACTTTACTTCACTATCGTTTTCAGTAAGTCTTTTCTAAGTAAGAATAGAGTTTATCAATAGTGACTAATTCTTCTGTCTTCACTGAAGTCTTCTCAAGATCTTCACACTTGAGCTTTTTCAATGTTATCAGCTTATATATTTTCTTTCCCCAGTATGTGTGCCACTGTCTTGAAAGCCTTGGTACAACCCTCTCTAAACAGATCATGGCCATCTCGGCATCTTTAGAAAAGGAAGAAACACCAACGACCTCTTGAAACATAGACTTATTGTCATACCTTTTATCTATTCCACGAAATACCAGATCTCTAGTCGTATAATTTCTTTTCAATTTAAAGCTGTTGTATTGACCGACCTTGAATTCTACTGCCATACCAAAAATATCCTGAATTCGCTTTTGTCCTCTTGAGCTTACTTTGTAATTTTCATCTCCATAGAATAAGTGATGCCAAATCCTAGAAAAATGAACTGAGTGATAGTCAACCAGCTCTTCAACTTCTTTGTGGGAATTTGCTACTGCTACGGGATCTTTATCAATGGCAAATATGATATCAAAATGATTTATAATTTCGTCAATTTTACCCATGTCTAGTTTATTAATTTCACTCTTGGCAAGGGTGTCACCTCTTTGTAATGAAATCCAGATTAGATCTTCCAAATCATCAAAAAGGTTTACCGCCTCAACTAATCTTTTGTAGCTTTCCCACACGACAACTGGTCCAACCACATAACAAGGCTCTTCTGTATTTAATCTATAACAAGATGAAAGAGATTTTGATTTAGCAATCTGTATTCTGTTTAATATTTCAATTAGATTTCTATCGTGACTATTGCCCTTTCGATAATCATACTTATTTTTTAAATCTTTTCCGTTAACAAAAGGAACGCCCCTCAACTCCCCTTCCTCAGTCACAAAAAGTCGCCGAACAAAAAAGTACAAGATGTCTCTTGTTAACTCTGACATCCCTCGATCAGATATCAATCCCCTTATATTTTTCAAAGCTGTGGCTCCACTTTCAATGTTTGATTGGCGAAAAGCTTTTCTCAAGTCCCCCAGGAGTAAGACGACCTCTTTTCTTTTGTCCTCACAGCTCATACCATTTTTGACTCTACACTTCTCAATTGCATACTCTAGAGAGCTATTGTTTTTCTTCTCCATGATTTTATCCAGCAACAGCTCAGTGAATTGGTAATTCGAAAAAGTAAGTCTCGAAGCTTCTTTTTTTATTCGTTCAATTTCTTTCTTGTACACAGAACTAGAATTTCGCCGGCCTTCGAAGTGGAAAGTTTCCCATTCTTTGTTCACTTCATCGGTAGGAGTCAGGGCCCATACTGCAGCCTCAGACTCCAAATAGTCATATGGATAAATTTGATTCTTTTTGACTGCTTCAGAATAAGACAGAACTAATTCTCGCAAGC
>SBGE01000121.1 GCA_006226755.1 Deltaproteobacteria bacterium
GCCCCCACAGAAAGAAAGTGACAGGTTTTTCGGAGACATTTGGGCCCCGCATACTCTTTTTCGTCAACGCTCTGACGCTTTCAGAGACAGTTTGCTCCCAATACCCGAGCGCTTTAAATGACGATGCAAAGGGTTATGTGCTTCCAGCAACTTCTTTTAAAAGTTGATCTAGAGCATAGTAGAGACGGTGCTGATTGAATAAAATCAATTTGTGTGAATATAAGGAGAATCAATGAAACAGATACTCATGTTAACAATACTTATGACTTTAGTTTCTTGTACCAGTAAGAAAGTTAGTGAGAAAGATAAAGAACTTTTGTCAGTGGCCCAGGAAAACTTTAGACCATTACCTACGGCCATAATCGATGTTGAACAAAAGCGTGATCTTCTCATTCTTGGACAAAAACTCTATTTTGAAAAAAAACTTTCTGTTAACAATTCCATGTCTTGTAATACTTGTCACAACCTCGAAACTTTCGGTGTTGATAATGAACCGACATCACCGGGGCACGAAAAGAAAAGAGGGGAGAGAAATTCACCCACTGTTTTGAACGCAGCTTTGCATGCTAGCCAATTTTGGGATGGGCGAGAGCCTGATGTTGAGGCCCAAGCACTAGGTCCTATTTTGAATCCTGTCGAAATGGGAATGCCTAGTGAAAAAGCTGTCATAGATAAATTAAAACAAGACCAGGATTACGTTGAGTTGTTTGCCAAAGCATTTCCTGGAACATCAAATTCAATGAAATATGTGAATGTAGGAAAAGCGATAGGTGCATTTGAGAGAACACTTCTGACCCCATCAAGGTTTGATGACTACTTGAGAGGTGATGTTCACGCACTATCTGAAAAAGAGAGAAGGGGCTTGAATCAATTTGTCCAAGTCGGCTGTACTTCTTGTCACGCCGGAGTTGTTCTTGGAGGTGATTCGTTTCAAAAGCTTGGAGCAATCAATGAATACAAAACTTCTGATAGAGGCCGATACAATGTGACTAAAGATAAAGATGATATGTACTTTTTCAAGGTCCCCTCTCTTCGAAACGTCGTACACACAGGTCCTTATTTTCACGATGGAAGTATCAAAACTTTGGATGAGGCCATTCGCTTGATGGGTTATCACCAACTGGATGTGAAGCTTAGTGAAGAGCAAGTAGAAGAGATCAAGGCGTTCTTAGGTTCAACAACTGGAAAAGGGCTTTAACTAAAGTTCGGTGAGGTGAACGAAACCTTATAATTTTGAGATGCATCAAGTTGCCGAATTAACTTTGTATAGGACATCTGTCGGATTCAAAAAGTAGAGGTATTTCTCGAAAATGAAGATAACTTTTCAAGGAGAGAAGTATGTTTTCTGGATTACCAATACATCCCATTATGGTTCATATGCCAATGGCCCTCGTCATTCTTCTACCCGTCATTACTTTAATTGCTTTTTTCATTTTTAAAAAATCGGAAAATATCACAGGAAAAAAGATGATGGTCTATGTTGGAATTTTTCATCTTTTTTTGACAATAAGTACATTCGTTTCCTTAGAAACGGGAGAAGCCGAAGAAGATCGCGTCGAAAGAGTCGTTGCTGAACGCTACATCGAAATACATGAGCATAAAGCTGAGGCGTTTATGTCGGCCACAAGTGTTGCTTTGGTCGCAGTTTTTATGGCCGCCTTTCTTTTTGCAGATAAGTTTTTTACTCCAACTATGATTATGGTCATGTTGATGCAAGGAGTTCTGATTTATCTTGGATATCAAGTAGGACATTCCGGGGGAGAGTTGGTTTATGTACACAACGCGGCCAGTGTTCATTCTGAGATGGCCAAAACTCAAGGTCTTGAACAAAAAAGAGTACCTACTCACAAAGAAGATGACGACGATGATGATTAAATATAAACCGACAAAGGAATGTTCATGAAAAAATTGTTCACGATGATTTTAGTCTTATGTTTCACGCTGACTGCAGGAGCTGGAGAAGTAAAACTCTCTGATCTTAAAGTCGGCAACACTCAGGAAATGGAAAGAATTCCTGCTGCTAAAAAGGGAAGTTTTTTTTCGACCAGAAATCTTGCTTGGATGACAGGTGTTCTTGTCGGAGCAACTGCTCTTACAGGTAGGGAAGGGAAAGTTCACCCTGTTCACACTTCATTAGCGGGGCTCGCAGGTATGTCCTACGGTGCATTTCTTCATTCTTATTTTACAGATGAAGATCTTCACAGCGATGAAGGGCATAAGAATTACAAGTACACTCATTGGTCAAAATGGCTTCATATTCCTGCAATGATCATTCTTCCAGTCGCAGGTTCAATGGCGATGAGAGATTTTGATAAAGGAAAAACTGAAGCCGAAGGTTTTGGAAAACTGCATAAGCCAGCCGCTCTGGCTGCCGGGATCGGACTTGCTGTTGCAACTTTTGGTCTTACTTTCGAATTCTAAACTGAATCACGTAATGTTTGAAGATGGTCGGAGAGTTGGGTAACTAGCTCTTCGCTCACTTCAACAGGCCTATAGTTGATTCCAGCCAAATCAAAAATCTTTTTCGAAATAGCAGTGCTCTCTTGGTGCTTGTGCTTATCAGATAGATAAACTACTTCTTTGATTTTCTTTGAAGCAATCAACTTGGCACATTCATTACAAGGAAAAAGTGTAACGTAAGCTGTACATCCTTCAAGTGATTTTGAAGCGTGAAGAATCGCGTTTGCCTCTGCGTGAACCACGTAACCATATTTCTGATGCTCGAGAGGAACAGTTTTATCTTTTCCCCAAGGAAGTTCATTCTCATCAATCCCTGCAACCATGCCGTTGTAGCCGGCAGAAACTTGGTGCTTATTCTGGTTGACGATAACACATCCAACTTTGGTCGATGGATCTTTCGATTTGAAAGATGTGATCATGGC
>SBGE01000126.1 GCA_006226755.1 Deltaproteobacteria bacterium
AGATAAATTTTAACTCTGCTTCGGATTTAGACGAAGTTATGCGCTTGTAGGGCAACTTATTCCCACCTAAAGTACTAAATTTACTGAATTTCTTTATATGACAGTGTCTTTTGGTTAAGTACTTAGAAAAACGAAAAGTGCCCACATATAGTGGGCACTTCATAAGATAAGTTAAGAATATCTAAAGAATTAAGACTTAGTACTGAACCAATTTTCGAAGAGCTACCACCACATCATCAACCTGAGGAAGGATGTCATCTTCAAGAGCTGGACAGTAAGCAACGTGAGAATCTTTGGCCGCAACTCTTAGAATAGGAGCATCCAAAGCTTCAAAACATTCTTCGTTCACGCAAGCAGCGATCTCACCAGCAAAGCCAGATGTTTTCGTTTCTTCGTGAGCGATGAGAAGTCTGTTCGTTTTCTTTAGCGAAGTTTTGATAGCTTCCATATCAAATGGAGCCAGAGTTCTGGCATCGATTACTTCAATTGAGTAACCTTCTTTTTCAAGAATTTTCGCAGCTTCAATAGATTTTTGAACCAAAGCTCCCCAACAGAAAACTGTCGCATCCGATCCCTCTCTGGCAATTCTGGCTTTTCCAAAAGGAATCATATACTCCTCACCTGGATCAGCAGTTCTATTATAGCCTTGATAGTAAAGGTGCTTGTGCTCGAGGAACATCACAGGATCATCTGAACGAATCGCTGTTCTTAAAAGTCCAGCGGCATCCAAAGCGTTTGATGGGAAGGCCACTCTGATTCCTGGAATGTGAGTGAAAAGAGATTCACCACATTGAGAGTGATAGATCGCTCCGCCTCTCAAGTATCCACCTATTGGAACTCTAACCACCATGGGGTTTTTATAGTCACCACCAGATCTGTATCTGGTTGTGGCCATTTCATTTTTAAGCTGCATGTAAGCAGTCCAGATGTAATCAAAGAATTGAATTTCAACAACTGGCTTTAGTCCTCTTATCGCCATACCAATTGAGCGACCAATAATATTGGCCTCAGCTAGTGGCGAGTTGAAAACTTGATTATCTTTTCCAACTCTTTGACAACCAGATGAGATTTTAAAAACCCCACCTTTACCTTTAAGATCAGGGTTATCAAGTTTTTCAAGTTGAGAAAAGTCAGCAACGTCTTCTCCAAACATTCTGATGAATGGATTCTTTTTAATTTCATCTTTCAATGTTTTGTTGATTGAACCGGCCATTGGAACGTCATCTTTTCCAGAAAAGTTCGGATCAGTATCAAATTGTGCTCCAGCAATATCAACATCCATTGAATAGACGTGATTGGTAGAAGTTGAAACATCCGGCCAAGGTGTATTGATAGCCTTTTGCATGGCCTCTCTGACTTCAGCAGAAACTTCAGCCAAAAGAGCATCAACTTCAGCTTGCTTCATCACTCCACTTCCAACAAGAAACTCTGGATAAGAATTGAAAACATCAATTTTCTTTTCGTCTTCCAATTCTTTCTTAGTTCTGTACATGGTTTGATCATCAGAAAGAGAGTGTGAGTAAGGTCTTGTTACTGTCGCGTGAACAAGAACCGGACCTCTATTGCTTCTGATATATTTCGCGGCTTCAGTCATTGTCGCATATGATTCAATCGGACAATTTCCATCACACTTATAAACTTTAAGACCTGGAAAGTTGGCCAAAGCTTTTGAGATTGATCCACCTGGAGTTTGAACTTCAGTCGGTACAGAAATGGCGTAACCATTATCTTCAACCATATAAAGAACTGGAAGATTATTCACACAAGCAGTTGTGATTGACTCCCAAAACTCTCCTTGAGAAGTTGTTCCGTCACCTGTTGAAACGTAGATGATTTCATCATCTTCAAAAGTTCGCCCCTCTAGATCAATTCCTTCTTCTTTGAGTTGCTTGAGGTATCTTCCACCTTCAGCAAGCCCTACTGCTTGTAGAAACTGTGTTCCTGTGCAGGAAGATTTGTTCACAATATTTAGTTTCACATTTCCCCAGTGCGCTGGCATCTGACGACCGTGGCTGGCAGTATCGCCTTCATTCCCATTCGCCTGACAAAGCATTTCATAAGGAGTTACACCCAAACCTGTACAAAGAGCACGATCGCGGTAGTAACAAATGAACCAGTCATATTTTGGTTTAAGAACTTTTGCAGCAGCAGAAAGAATTCCTTCATGTCCTGCTCCTGAAATCTGAAAGAAAGCTTTCGACTGCTTTCTCATTTGAATCTCGGTGTCGTCGAGCTTTCTTGAAACGTAAACGTTTCTAAGCATTGCTACCAAGTCTTCTTTTTTCAGACCGTACTTCTTGGCAATTTTAAGTTTGTTTTCATAAACAACGTTCACGTCTTTTTTCGCCATGGCCTTCTTCGATGTTTTTTTAGATTCACTTACATTTTCTTCCAGCATGGAAACTTTCCTTGGATTTTATGTTTTGCATCAAATTACTGAAATAATTTGGAAAAATATACAAAACACGCTCCTGTCTGTAAAAAAAGACGGCCTACGCTTCGCAGTAACTCACTGAATTTTGATGAAAGTATTTCTGAACTAGTGGTTAAAGAATCCCGGAACTGACGGTTATTGAGAAACGACGGTCTTCTTCACCTCTAAAGGCACTAGTGGTGGTATCAACCGCATAAGTAGTGAGATCAAATTGTAGTTTTTGAGTCATGAAACCAATTCCTGCAGAACCAAATCCATCTCCATATCCAAAACGAAGAAACACGGTTCGTTTGATATCGAGTTCAATACCAGCCGTGATTTTTCGTCCTGTAGAAACATCAGTGTGTTCATCAGTACAATCTTTAAAATTAAGTTCCATATGCACACGCATCACTCTTCCGATTTGAGGAGTCAGTGAAAAACCTGCATCAACGGATTGTTTGATTTC
>SBGE01000241.1 GCA_006226755.1 Deltaproteobacteria bacterium
TCTCTTCGACAATACTTCGTGCAACAACATCACGCGGAGCAAGCTCTCTATCTGGATGATACTTTTTCATAAAAGCTTCGCCCTGCGAATTGAGAAGAATTCCACCTTCACCTCGAACAGCTTCACTGATGAGAAATCTTCTATGTGAAGAACTATCGAAAAAAGCCGTAGGATGAAATTGGATAAATTCCATATTGGTCAGCACAGCTCCAGCTCTTTTGGCCATGGCATGACCATCGCCTCTGGCAGAGTCGGAGTTGGTATGGTGAAGGTAAAGAGCTCCGATTCCACCGGTGGCCAATACTGTCTTCTTGGCCAATATTTTTTCCACTTTTTCACGATCTTGATTAAAAACGTAAGCTCCTACAACCTGATTCTCTTCATAACGGGTGTGAATTGAGTTTCCATGGTGCATAGGAGTCAAGAGATCAATTGCAGTATGCCCGCAAAGCATGGTGACATTAGGAAAACGACTTTTGTCCTTCAGATAATTCAAAAGAGAGACTTGGATTTCTTTACCCGTAAAATCACCTTTATAGAGAATTCGAGAGGTACTGTGAGCTGCTTCTTTAGTGAAAAGAAGGTTCCCTTTATCATCTCTTTCAAAAGCAGTATGGGCCTTATCGATCAAGAGTTCATTAAGAATTCTTCTCGATTGACTGGCAAGAATAGCTGCAGCTTTTACATTACTGGTATGACTTGAAGCTTTCTGAATATCTTCAATCAGAGACTGATCATCCTCGGCCGGAGAGATGATTCCCCCCTGGGCCCAAAACGTATTTGTAATATTGGGATCTCTTTCACGAGTAATAATTCCTACTCTGACATTTTTTTCAGCTAACTTTACAGCAGCAGAGAGTCCGGCAACTCCAGTTCCAATAATTAGAACATCGAATTCAACTGTGTTCATCATATTCGTTCCATTTTGAGTGAAATATCCACTCTTTCTGGATAACTCGTAATCACTCCTGAACTAATGGCATCAACTCCATCAATCAGATAATCTTGAACATTGGAAAGATTAACTCCTCCTGATACTTCATACGTGACACCAGAAGGCTTTATCTCTACTGCTTTTTTGATGTCTGCAGGAGAAAAATTATCAAGCATCAAATGACGAACTCCAAGATCAATAGCAATTTTCAATTCTTCAAGATCATGAATTTCAACTTCGATTGGTGTGTAAAAACCATTTCTACTTTTAAAAAAATCGACGGCTTCTTTTACACCACCAAAGAACTTCTTGTGATTATCTTTGACCATCCACATATCAGTCTGTCCAAGACGGTGATTATATCCACCTCCAATAACAACCGCATTTTTTTCCAATGCTCTTAGGCCTGGCGTGGTTTTTCTTGTGTCTAAAATTTTGACTCCGCTTCCAGAAGCTTTTTCAACCAATTGTCTTGTACTGGTAGAGATGGCACATGAACGTTGAAGGAGATTCAAAGCAATCCTCTCTCCAGTAAGGGCGACATTGAATGGAAGAGTGAAAACATATTCTTTTTTATCAGAAGCCTTTATCCACTGACCTTCTTCAGACTTCAATAGATCGAGATCAAGATGTTTTGCACCTAGATATTGAAAGGCCATGACAAAAAACTCGCCACCAGAAAGCACGAGATCAGATTTAATCTTCAATCTACACTTCACTTGATCGTCTGGGAGGTCTTTCATGTACACGAGATTTCTGTTGAGATCATCTTCTTCAAAAAGAGTTTTGAAAAAGTCGTGGTACGCACTATTCAAAATATCCATAAGCACCTTCATCTGTTCTCTAGAGCTCTTTCATAACTCTGTTTTTTCAATAAGTTAAGTCATCAAAAATGGGCTTCCTACTTTCAAGGGTTTAGACATGAAAATCGCCACTTTTCACTGGTATTTAAGCGCCTTCATCCTGCTCTTTGCCCTCAATCAACAAAAGGGCTGGAGTTTATCTGCCAAACCAAAATGGGTGCTTAAGACTCAACAGTACTTCATCGCCAAAGGATCAGGCTCTGATTCATCAAGATTCCTGGGAACTCTTTTTACCGGAGACAAAACCAGACTTAGAAAAGAGATGAAAAGGAAATTTAAACTGCTTGGAATTTATCACCTCTTTACTCCTTCCGGCCTGCATCTTAGTTCTCTTTTTCTGCCTCTCTTTTTCCTATTGAAAAAACGTCCCTCTAAATTTCTCAGACTTCTAATTAGTGGCATGCTTCTAATTCCGTTTGCTTTTGAAAAGTTTTACTCTCTCAAGCGAATGTGCCTGTTCCACTTGATAAAGATTCTCTTCCCTAAGATGAATAATCGAACGGTATTCATACTGGTTTTCATTCTTGATTTAATACGTGGTGGCTATAATGATTCTCCGTTAAGTTATGGACTAAGCTTTCTCTTTTTAGGAAGTATTCTCTTATCAACTCATCTTTGGTCACTCATGATGACACTTTTTTTTTCGCAGATGTTGGTAGCAAGCCTGTTTGGAGATTTCTTTTCACCTCTAGGTTTTCTTGCCGGACAATTTCTCACCATGATCTTTTCAACTCTTTTCCCTTTTCTGGTGCTCTCCTCTTTGACTTTCAGTGGTATTGACCTCATGATGACTAACATCTTTATTGATGTAATTGATCAGATCTGTCTGGTCTTGAAATCTACTCCAACCTTTCTCTTCTCTCCTCTATTCCCGCTGACACTCTATGGGATTTTGATCTTCAAAAAACGTATCACGCCAAGCATTCTGGTCTTACTTATTCTCCCCTCACAACTGTTTTAATTCGACGAGCTCCCATCCTCTGCTATAATACCTACATGAAAGATTTGTTTATTGATGAAGTGGCCAAGATCAAGGCCTTTGAAACATTAGGGCGTCCTTTGTTCATGCCAGATGAATTG
>SBGE01000153.1 GCA_006226755.1 Deltaproteobacteria bacterium
TGCAATGAGAAAATCATTTCTATACTGCCCAAAAGCATTTAAAAAACTTGTCAGGTCAATGAAGGCAAATTCATTTTTTATTTTTAAGAAAAAATTTAATGCAGTTTTAAGATTTGGGGACATGAAAAATATCATTGTAAACCCAACAAATAAATTTGTAAGAGCAATGGAGAGACCATTTTTTACTAATTTGGGTGTTTTTGAAAAACCTATAACTTCTGAGACACGATTTCGAAAATTTCTAGTGATGATATAAAGAGTACATAGTATCCCATTGAGTACCCCCCAAACGATAAATGTCCATGCCGGCCCATGCCATAACCCACTTAGAGCAAAAACAAATAAGAGTGCTAATAATCTTCTTGGGTCAGAAGGATTGTCTTTATTAAAGGGAAAACTCATATAGAGATAGTCGTGAAACCACTGAGAGAGAGTAACATGCCATTTTCTCCAAAGTTTATTGATACTTGTTGAAAAAAAGGGATTGTCGAAGTTTTTTGTTAAATCAAAACCCAACATCTTTGCTGAACCTATGGCCATGTCAGAATAACCTGAAAAATCTCCGTAAAATTTTGCGCTGATCATAAAGCCAGTGATCAGGTAATGGATTCCCGAATAAGAACCACTTTCATTTTTGAATATATCCATAATGATGACTATTAGTCTGTCAGAGACAATGGTTTTTTTGATAAGTCCCCAGAGAATGAGTTGGGCCCCTTCAACTGCATTTTCGTAATTGAAATTTAATTTCTTTCTAAATTGTGGAAGTAATTTTCCTGCTCGTTCAAGTGGACCTGCTACAAGTTGAGGGAAAAAACAGACGAAGAGTGAAAATTTGAAAATGTTTCTTTCTGCAGGAATGGTACCTCTATAGACATCAAATGTGTAACTTAATGTTTGCAAAGTATAAAAAGAAATACCAATAGGAAACTCTAGGTTTTGATTGGCAATTGTATAGGAGCTGCCTGTGAGAGCGACTAAATCATTTATAACGTTAATTGCAAAATCGAGATATTTAAAAAGTGAAAGAATAGTCAGATTGGAGAACAAGGAAACATAAAGGTAAAACTTTTTATTTGAACTTCTTTCAATTTGATTAGAGCAGAAATAATCTATTAGCGTAGAAGTAACAATCAAAACCAAGTAGATCGGTTTCACGCAAGAATAGAAATAGTAACTAGCAACTAACATCAATGGAATGCGCCAACGATGAGGGAACGCCCAATACACCAGAAAGAACAGTGGAAAAAACAAATAATAATTTAGCGTATCAAATGACATGCAAACCTATGTGTAATTATCTATTCAATTATTTTACCAAAAATTAGTGTTTTGCGCTTATGCTGACAAGTGTGCTCGGGTATGTTGATCTTTTAAACTGACTCATCAGTCAGTACAATAGTCTTACTTGATGAACACATTGTAGGGGCCACTTAATGCATCACAAAATTTTTGATGTCGTCATTGTCGGCGCAGGTATATCCGGATCGTTTTTGGCAAAAGAACTTTGTCAGGCTGGTCTTAGTGTACTTTGCCTTGAGGCCGGTAAAAACTTCAATCGTCATAATTACCCTAAAAAGGAAATTGATGCCAACTCACAATTGTATTGGGGCGGAGGAATTGAGCTTAATACAACAGCTGATATCGGAATCTTGCGCCCGAAGGTTGTAGGTGGTGGCTCTGTAGTCAATCAAGCATTGTTGGATCGTTTTGATGACATTGCATTGGACTCTTGGAAGAACAAGTCAAAAATTGATTGGATGAGTACGACTCAAATGGAGCCTTGGTATAAGAGCGCTCTCGAAGAAGTGAAGGTCGAAGAAATACCAACTGAGTTTAGAAATGGTAATGCTGATATTTTTATAAAGGGTTTTGAGGCCAATGGTTTTAAATGCGCTCCATTGAAAAGAGCACAGAACAATTGTGCCTATGAAAAGGGTAGTGATTGTATTGAATGTCTCTCAGGTTGTATCAGAGATAGCAAACAAAGTATGGGAGTGACAGTTCTTCCAAAGGCCCTTAATTCTGGATTAGAGCTTGTTTCTGAGTTTGAGGCCGAAAAAATTGAAAAAGTCTCAGGTCATATTAGAGTTCATGGTACAGATAAATTCGGTGACAAAAGAATATTTCGATCAAAAAAATTAGTCTTGGCCGCGGGTGCTATCGGCAACAGTAAATTATTACTTCAGTCTCAATTTAAAAATAATAATATTGGAAAAGGTTTTTATACACATCCTCAATTTATGAGTCTTGGGCTCTATGAGCACGAAATTCATTCAGAAAAAGGCCCGTTTCAGGCCATGAAAAGTGACGATCCAGATTTTCGAGTTAGGAGCTTCAAGCTAGAAAATGTCTTCGGACCACCAGTTGCCGTTGGAATGCTTTTGCCTGGAATTGCATCAAAGCACTTGTCCTATATGAAGCGAATTACTCACATGGCCTGTGTTGAAGTTGCTATCAGAGATCAAAACCCGGGAACTATTTCATTGGCCAGGAATGGGAGACTAAAAATAGTCAAAACATTAGATGAAAGAGATCAGACAACATTCAACAATGGTCTGTCTGCCATTCATGACATTTTCAACTCCACAGGAGTTAAAGAGATCGTCGACGGTAATTTTAAGATTGGTCTTCACTTGATGGGAGGATTGGCGATCGGTAAAGACTCCAACTCTTCAGTTGTTAATGAAAATTTTTCTTTGCATGAAGACCCGGATATCTTTGCCGCAGACTCCAGTATTTTTCCAGATGCACCAGGCATTAATCCCAGTTTGACAATTATGGCCCTTGCAAAAAAAGCAGCTTCTTCTATAAAGGAATCAATCTTATGACTTCAAAATACTTTGGGCATCTTCAAACAAGAGGATTGAACAAGTTGGGTGATGTTATTATCCCAGGAGAGGGTATATTCCCATCTTTTTCATCCACTGGTTTTGCCTCGCAAGTCGATCGGATGCTCGATTATATGTACGAAGATGATAGGGAAGGATTGACGTTGCTGATGACATTGTTCGCTTTTATGCCTTCTTTTTTTATACGATGGATTGTTTTATTGTCAGAAAAAAATGCTATTTTTCCTGATCTGATTGGTGCACCTCTGAGAATGATTCAGCTTGGGCTAAAAGGTCTAATATTAACTTTATATTATTCAAATATTGAGGATTCTCAAAAACTAGGAAGAAAAATTATGGAAGGGATCAAATGGCAAACAGGAGTTGCTCCTCTAGAGGGAGATGTCACAAATGTTGAAAGAAGTAAGTGTACTACTTCATGGAAGAATCCTAGTTCTGAAGAAACAGTAACAGTTTTTGAGAGGTCAAAAGCAGCTGAAAGAGAAATTTCAAGCCTCACTGTTTCTCAAAGATTGAAATACATAACAGCGCTTAAAAAACTTATTCTGGATGAGAAAGAAAAAATTGTTGACCTGATTCAAAAAGATACAGGAAAAGGAAGAAGTGACGCACTTTTTTCTGAAATATTCGGAATTCTAGATCACCTGACGTTTCTTGAAAAAGAATCAATCAAAGCATTGAAGGATGAAACAGTTAAGACACCTATTGCTTTGATGGGAAAAAAATCTCAACTTTTTTATGAAGGTTTGGGGACTATCTTAATCATTTCACCTTGGAATTATCCATTCTACCAAGCAATAGTACCCCTCACTGTTAGTTTTGTTGCTGGTAATGCAACTATTTATAAACCATCTGAGTTCACTCCTCTTGAAGGTCTAGTGGAAGATCTCCTTTTTAGGGCCGGGTTCAAGGAAGACTGGGTTCAAATTGTGTATGGTGATGGAAAGACAGGGGCTTCATTAATTGATCAAAGACCGGATAAAATCTTCTTCACAGGCTCTGTTGCAACTGGAAAAAAAATAATGGCAAAGGCATCTGAACAACTCATTCCTGTTGAGCTAGAACTCGGTGGAAAAGATCCTTTGATTGTTTTTGAGGATGCCAACATCGATAGAGCGGTGGCGGGTGCTCTGTGGGGTAGTTTGACCAACACTGGACAATCATGCACTTCTGTTGAAAGAGTCTATGTTCAAGAGTCTGTTTTTGAGAAATTCAAAGCAAAAATGGTTGAAAAGGCCAAAACGATCAAACAAGAAATAGATAAAGATGGTGATTCTGATATTGGTTCAATGACAACAGAATCTCAAGTTAAGATAGTCAAATCACACCTTGATGATGCCCTTTCAAAAGGTGCTGTACTCTTGACTGGTAACGATTGGAACGGTTCAGACAAGATGATTCCACCTCTCGTTTTTGAAAATATCAATTCGCAAATGAAAATTTGCAAAGAAGAAACATTTGGACCAATTCTCCCTCTTTATTCATTCATTGATGAGCAAGACGCCATTCATATGGCCAATGATAGTGAGTTTGGATTGAGTGCTAGTGTTTGGACTGCTGATAAATCTCGCGCAATCAGAGTTTCCAGAAAAATTAAGACAGGAAATGTTTCCATTAACAATGTCATGCTGACAGAAGGGAATCCGTACCTCCCGTTTGGAGGTGTAAAAAACAGTGGGATTGGCCGCTATAAAGGTGTCCATGGTTTACGTTCTTTTTGTAATATGAAGTCCATTTTGATTGATGGTAATTCTGGTAAGATTGAGGCCAACTGGTTTCCCTACACAAAGAGAAAGTATGAGTTGTTCAGTGGAATGACAGAGGGGCTATTCGGAGGAGGCATCCTCAATTTCATCAAGTTTTTGATCTATGGACTCAAACTGGAGTCGTATTCAGACAAAGTTGGAAAAAAGGGGAGAGTCTGAATCAAGGGAGATATTTTAGAAAAAAGTCTCTCACATTACCGCCCATGATCTTGGCAATATCTTCATCAGAATAGCCAGCATGGGCAAGTTCAGAAGTAATCGTTTCCATTTTAGAAATATCAATTGGTGAAACAATTGTTCCATCGAAATCACTTCCAAGAGCAATGTGATCCACACCTACTAAATCTGTTGCGTATTTGATGGTATCGACAATGGCCCTCGTTGTTGTCCCACAAGTTGCAATATCCCAGAACCCAATACCAATGATTCCACCTTTAGCAGCAATGGCCTTGGCAAGCTCGTCACTCAGATTACGATCGTTCTTACATTTACCTCTAAGTCCGGTATGAGTGTTGATGACAGGTCTGGTTGAAAGTTCCAGTAGTTCAAATGAAGCTTTCTCAGATAAGTGAGAGACATCAAATATGATGCCCAGCTCATTGGCCCTCTTGACGACTTTCTTTCCAAAATCAGTCAAGCCACCTTTATCTTCACCATGAGCGGAGCCAGCTACTTTGTTATCGAAAAAATGAGTCAGGCCCATGACTCTCAAACCCTCATTAAAAAGGATTTCCATTTTTTTTATACTTCCTTCAATCGCATGAGCACCTTCAAGACCGATGATTGCTCCAACCATTCTCTTTCTAAAACTTCTGAGTTCAATGAAGTCTTTGAGGTCTCGCTTGGTTTTGATGATCATCATGTTGTCTTTACTGCGACTTTGCCAATTTTTGAGTTTGGATATCTGGTGAATGGCCCTGGAGAATAAGCTAAACCAGCTCGATATTGGCCAAAGTTGAACAATGGAAAGAGCAGTTATTCGATCCATTGATTCACCATCTGTTTTATGAATATTCATTGATTTTGGAGCTTTTGTCACAATTGTAAAAATTTGAAGGGCCACATTTCCTTCCATCATACGTGGTAGATCCACATGGCCATAATCGTTTTTACTGAAAAACTCTCTTTCCCACAAGAGGGTATCTGCATGCATGTCTGCTACAAACAAATTGGGATGGAGTTCAAATCCTTTTTTAACTGAAAAAAGTTCTTGGTTAAATTCACCCATCATCTTCTTTTGAACGACCACGGGAGCTATAAAATGCACACCAGCTGCTACAATAGAGAGCAGAATTAAACAAGGTAGAATGATTTTTGTTAAAATTTTAGTTTTCATTGTTTTGGATAGATCTTCTTACAAGTTGTGTAACAAACGGATTCAGTAGCACCTTTTTTTGCAACATTGATACCTTTCAAATTGGCAGCAATGTCATTTGGATCTGGGGTACCGTATCCCAAAGCATCTACAAACTCTTTAATGAAACCAATCAAAACGACTTCAGATGTTTTACACTTTCTTGCAATTAGACAAGACATTGAACAATGCATTTGTTTGTCGTTTTCAAGCTTTTGAACTTCATTCTTATAAAGAAAAGCATGATAGAGACTGCAGGCCAACTTATCTTCTGCCAAAGATGGAGTCGTCATCAAAAAGAGGAGTGATAGAGTCAGGATTGTTTTCATAAGCATAAATCTATCCTTTATTCCGGGCTTTGGAAAGTTCCAAGTTATCGAATTCACACATTTAAAGGCAAAATATGCCATTTTTGCCAGTTTATGAAGATTTTTAAAACACATACCCAATGGCCACCGAAGAGTTAGTAACACCTAAAAATTCGAACCATGGAGTACAGGATGTCCCGATTGAAGTTGCATTTATTTGCCATCATCATTACGGCCTTATTTACAGGCAACGCTAACGCTTTTTTTATGACTTATGTTCCAAAGCTTAAAGACTCACATTTGGTGACTGGTCAAGCTTCTACTCAAGCTTTGAACCCAGAATCCATTAAAGTGATGGTTTGGAATATTCATAAAGGTAAAGACAAAGGCTTTTACGAAGATTTTACTCATTATGGAGCAGATAGAGACATCTTGATGATTCAAGAACTTTATAACTCCAAACATGTTATGGATTCACTAGAACAATTCAATGACTTTAGATTTGATATTGGTATCTCATTCAGATATCGATTCAAGAAACACATCTTCTCAGGAACGATGATTGGTTCTCATGTGAAGCCAACATATACAAAACTATCTAGAACCAGAGATCGTGAACCAGTAGTTAACACTCCAAAAGTTTTGACGATAGGAAGCTATCCGATTGAAGGTCATAATGATTTATTGATTATCAATATCCATGGAATGAATGTTACGAGTAACAAAGCATTTTATAGACAAGTTGACGACGCCATCAGAGCAATGAGTGGACATAGAGGGCCAATTATCTTTGCTGGAGATTTCAACACCAACAGACAGAAGAGAATTGACTATCTTCAGAGAAATCTTGTCGAACGACTTGGTTTTAAAGATATGCAATTCAGAAATGACAAGAGAATGCGTTCTGCTTTTACGAATTTGATTATTGACTTTACTTTTACGCGTGGTCTTAAAGTAGTCGATTCAGAAGTTCTAGGAGATCTGGAATCATCTGATCATAAAGCTATGTATTTTGAAGTTGCTGTAGATACAGACAAGCAGTCTAGAGAACTGGCTTCAAAATAATCTCACAAAAATATCGATTGAATTGGCCTCCTAACTCCATGGGAGGCCTTTTTTATTGTAAAATATCACTATGCTGACAAGTTGCCATTGGATTCTCGATAAACCTTCAAAAGATTTCACCTGGATTCTTTTCCCTGGATTTGCCGCAGCTCTTTATTTTCTCATGGCCGAAGCTGATAATACTTTTTACGAAGTGATGGCCTTTATCGTTATGGGTATGATTGATTCTGGTCATGTCTATTCGACTTTGTGGAGAACTTATTTTCACAAAGAAGAAAGGATCAGCTCAAGCATTTATATTTGGACACCAATTCTTATTTTTGCTATTGGATTTTGTTGGTTTCATTTTCAGATACCCTATCTTTACAGCTTTATTTTTTATGCTACGGCCTATCATCATATTAGGCAGTTCTATGGTGTGACAAAATGGTATGAGAAATTAGATCTGTCTTTCACCAAATGGAGTGGAAGATTTCTTTACTTATTGAGTTTGACCCCTGCTGTCGCTGCCCATTTTAGATCTGATCTCGTGATCGAGTTTTATACGAAAAAAGACCTCTTAATGTATCCGGATCAAGGGATATTTAAAATGATCATTGGTGTGAATATCATTTTGGGTATTTGTTATTTATTTTATGAAATTGATAACTATCGAAAAGGTGAGTTCAAGCTCAATCGTTGCCTTTCTATAGTTGCACCTGTCGTTCTTTATTCGAGTGTTTTTTATATTGGGAAGGATGGTTTTCAGATACTCCTACCCTTAATGGTGGCACACGGAATTCCATACTATGCCATGCTAGGCGTGGGGTTAACTAGAACCAGGTCTTCTAGGTTCCCTACATATGTTTCAGTTTTCAAAGCAGTTCTTCTAACGGCGATAATCTTCGGTGGTTTTGAGTTTTATTTTGAAAGAGAGATTATTGATTTTGACGAAAAGTATCTCTATATTCCGCCTAAATTATGGGAAAGCATGCTTTTAGGCCTTTATGTGATTCCTATGATGAGCCATTACACTCTGGATGCTTTTATTTGGAAGAGTAAGCATAGGGAAGGACGACTAGTTTTCAAATAAATGCTTTTTAAAGCGACTTTTTTCGCCCAAAAGTTGTGTCATTAAAGCGATAACTACCCTGAAATTCGTCTCAATAATGTTCATTTTGACTAAATTTATGATTTTTACAAAAAAAACCTCCTTGTAATTACATACATTATTTCAAATGTTTATCGATGCAGTCTTGAGATTCTCAAGAATTCCTTAAATTCAAGTCTTATACTTGTCTAAATCCTAAGATTTAACAAAGAAGAATAGATGACTAAAGTCATGATCGTCGAAAGCGATCACAACCAAAGACACCTCTACTCAATGATTTTGGAAAACCTTAATCCTTCTGTAGAAATTCTTGATGTGGAAACAGTGGCGGATGCCATTGCCAAGCTTGAAGAGACGCAAATTGATATTGTGATCTCTGAGTTCTCTATTAATGATGAAAACTGCCAGAAGATTTACCAGTACATCAATTATAAAGAACTACCTATTCTTTTTATCGTTGCTACCAATGATGATGTTTCACTCCTTATGGATGACGAAAGCTTTATGAATAATGAAAGTTTTCTTATTCTTGAAAAACCGATAACAGAACCAATGCTAAGAGATGCTGTTGACGGTTATATGGATTTTGACATCCAGACCAGTTTCGATCCTGAAGATATCACAGACAACTTTTGTAAGATCAAAATATATTATTTCTTACGTTTTGATAGAACAGATATTCCAGTCTATTTAAAACTTAGCAATAGAAAATACGTCAAGCTCTTCCATGGTGAATATGAATTCGGATCAGAAGAAATCCATCGTTACCTAGCAAGGGGTGTGGAGTATCTTTATATAACCAAAGAAGATTTTGAACATTTTAAAGTAACAATCGGAAATACTCCTTTTCTTACAATATTGGATGTAAAAGATGAAAATCCTCAACAAAGATGGAAAAGAACACAAGAGGTTCTCTCTTCTTTGTTACTGAGTTGTGGAGTTAGTGAACGTGCCTTAAATAAAGGTTTCAACAATATAGAAAGTATTAAAGATAGAATTTCAAATGATGATGACTTTGATAGTATCTCTACCTTTATTACATCTAATGAGAGCTTTTACTCAGATCATGCTCTTCTCACGGCCATTTTTAGTGGTTTAATTCTCGAGAAAGTTGAGTGGAACTCTGAGGCCAATTTGGAAAAACTATTACTTGCTTCGCTACTTCATGATGCTTCTTTAGATCCAGAAGTCGCAAATATCATGGAATCTAATAATATGGATTTGATTTCTGAAATGAGTAAAGAAGATCAAGAAAGATATTTTTCTCATACTAAAGAAGTTGCAGATCTGATTGAACAAAACGATGCCATCCATAAGGAAGTAGGAACAATAGTTCTTGAACACCATGAAAGACCGGATGGAACTGGATTCCCAAGAGGTTTGACCAGTCGTCATATCCACCCACTGTCTTCATTGTTCATCTTTGCTCATGACTTGGTTGAGCAACTCTATGCCAATGATTTCGATCCTTCAAAAATGACTCAAATAATGAATTATTTGGGAGACAAATATAACGAATGTCATTTTGAGAGTGCTTATAGTGCTTTCTTGGAAGTTTTTACTCCGAAAGCCGCAGCTGTACAAGTTGTAGAAGAGAGTGAAGACCTAGAAGATCTTCTAGACGAATCATTTGAAGAGATTGCTTAAGATACCTCTATCTGAGGTGAACAATTCATGAATATAGCCATCATAAAAGTGTGAGTAATGTTGGGCCGAGACAATTGCTGGGTGCATGATACTGGCCCTGATGATTTCTCCATTTGTGTTTTCTATGACATCTTCATTATGATCTCTATCCAAAGCACAATGACCCAATTCATGAAATATCAAGGATTCTTTTGAGCTGGTAGATACTTTATTCCACCAATCGGCCTTGATAATTATTTCTTTTTTTCCATCACTATAGGTGAAACAGACTCCTACAAATTGATCATTTTCTGTATCGCCAAAATTAATAGGGATATCAACAACTTTATAGTTCATATTTCCAGTCTTGATTTTGGCGTGATCTTCAAATTTTTTGATATAAGAATCAAATGTCTCATTGGTGGTAGAAAACTGTCTGACATAGCCTGCAGGCTTTTTGACTTTATCAAAGCGACCTGTCAGACCACAGGACGTACATAAAATGAGAACGAGAATGGCGCTCAAAGTTTTCAAAGCTTGCATGCCTTTTTCAGAGCAATTCTGATGCCATTTTTTTCTTACTAAGTGTTTGTTATATGGAGAGTAAAACTGTTAGACAGTTGACATTGACCAAGCTTTTGACAGCCTCTAAGTGGTTAATATTAAAGACATTCAACTTTTTCCCGTCTGTTTCCGAAAAGTTAAGCGGACTAGTCCGTTTTAAAAGGAGACTTTTTGGCAGGCCTTCCATACTTGATTTGGCTTGGAAGTGGTTCTAAAGAGCTGATTCCGGCCAATAAAGAAAAGGTACTTGAATATCTGATAACAGGTGAGATCCTGTTTAATGATCATTTGTATCTTCTTTCAGAGAAGATATGGATTCCTATATTTAAGTTGGAAGAATTTGAAAAGCATAGTTTTCCTTTTCATGAACATACTCCTGCAACACCAGATTGGCATCCACCGCCACTTCCAAAAATATCCCTTGTCTCAAAGGCCCAAAGAGACAGTGAAAGAGTATCGATTGAAAAAGTTGAAAAAAGCGATGCCGACTTATCTGTATTGGATCTCATTTTAGATAAGATGTCATTACTAGAAGATCGACTGACTTCAGGTCGTGATGTTAGTTCAGACTTGGATGATCTTTCGAAAGAATTTTCCAGGCTTTCAGAGAAAGATGTCAATAAGTGGACAGTTCTTGAAAAGAGAATGAACTGGTTTGATGAGAAATTACGCGAATATACAGATCGTAGATCTTATTGGGAGTCTCTTGATAAGGAAAAATCGAATCTTCTTAGAACACAAATCAAGCATGCTCAATCCAAGGTAAAAGAAATTGAGGTGAAGTATTATTCACTTCAAAATCATTATAGAGATGCATTGGGCAAGATTAATATAAAGGATCAAGAGATCCATAGACTCTCTAAAATCGAAGAAGATTTCCAAAAAGCACAGGAAAAAGCCCATTTTTTCCTCGAAGAGCTATCGGAAGTTAAATATAAAATGAAGCAGAGAGAATCTCTTCATGAAGATACTTTTATTAAGGAAACTTTTGAAAAACTTTTCCAAAAAGTAGATGAAAAAATCACTTCAAAGATTAACGAGGCATCCCAATTACATAAAGAGGCCACTGCTGGAGTTGAAGATTTTCATCAGGCAATTCTTGATTTGAGAGAAGGTCAAACTAGTAAGGATGAAAAGTTTGATAGTATTGTTGATTTAATCAGTAAGCAATCCAAAGTCGTTTCAGGTCTACTCGAAAGAAGAGAAGCTCTTGATAAAAGAATCGTTGAAAAAGTAGAAGATGGTGTTTCAAACCTATCTAAAGATCAACGTGAACTTGCCAGAAAAATTCAAATGGTCATTCATGATTTCAAAAATCTTGAAAGTACAGTAACTTTGACAGCTGGTGATGGAAGTAAATCCAATCAAATTGAAGTCATTAAAAAATGGCAAAGCTACTCAAAAGATTTGGAAAGAGAAGTTAAAAAACTTAAAGATAAGCTTATTTCAGAGATGGCCAGTACTCAAATAGCTCAGGCAAATGGGAATGTTAGTAAAGATCATTTCGAGAAATTAATTATTGAAAAAGAAAAATCAGATAGCTTGATTGAAGAACAAAATTTGATCATCCAAACTCAAAAAGCACAGATTGAAAAGCTCGCATCAACAGCTGGTGGCAGTGATAAAAAGTTTGAAGAGCTTGCTAATATGTCTAAATTACAAGAACATAAAGTTGCGAAACTCACCGCTCAGAATACTAAACTCAAATCCAATTTAAAAGACATAGTAGATAAATATAATGTGCTACTGAGAAAACATAAAAAAGTTGATGCATCTGCTTCTGAAGCTGAGGAAATCAGACTTCAATTTGAAGAAGAACAAGAAAAAACCAGAAATATGAAACTGGATCTTGATAATCTTAAAGCTGAACTTGAAAAATTGAATGATGATTATGAAGAATTGAAGTCTGAGAAACAAGCTGTTGAACAAGAACAAACACGAGCTCATCTTGTTATCCAAGAGCTTCAAGTATACAAAAAGGCCGCACAAGAACAGGCAAAAAAAGAACTTAAGCGTTTGGTTGGAGACTCTTTTGAAGTTTCAAATGAAGAAACTTGGTGGCTCAAAATTGGCGATGTTGTGACAGGTCCTCACCGTTTTGGCGAACTCTATGATCTTAAAGAAAATGGTGAATTAGATCGTGATCAAACAATGTTAAAAAATGAAGAAGAAGGTAAATGGACTCCTATGGGTAAATTTACCGAATTTAATGTTCCTATTCAAACACATACGATTGAAGAAGATGATCAAAAGGTAACGAAGTATTTCATAAGAAGAGGTTCTTTTCGAGCACCATTCTATGAGATCGTCACTCTTGAAATTGGGGATGAGGAATACAGAGGTTACTGTACATCATTGAGCCAGGGTGGAATCTTCATCGAGTTCAACAAGATCGATCAAAATACCATGTATAAAGAAGCGATGGGTAAAATCTATTTCAAAAAAGGTGCTCTCAGTCGAGGTTTCGATTGCGAAGTTAAAATCATGAACATTGCTGACAAACGTCCACGAGGATTGGGCATGATGTTTGTTAATCTGGGAGAGGCCGATAAAGCCTTGATACAGGATTATGTGAATCAGTACATGGATCAGAGCAACGGAAAGAAAGCCGCTTAAAAAAAAACCGCCACAAGGGCGGTTTTTTTATCTGAGATATTTACGCTTTAAATATTTTTTGGTGGTATCGTCGATGGCGAGCAGGAGGAGAAAGCCTGAGTTCTCGCCGGAGGAGTCTCTGCCTACCAAAGAGAGAGTTCCAACTGCTTTTTTACCCAAGTAGTATCTTGATGAGATGATGCTTCCATCAATTTCAAGATTCAGTGGGTAGAAAATTCCAAAAAAATTCTTTCCAGCATAAATAGTCACATTATGAAAATTAGTTAATGTAAAACTTACTCCTGGTAGTGCGCCTGTTGGGACTCCAGGTAGCGCTCTTCCTCCAGGTAGTGTTTGAGGATCTCTGACTTCAACGTCATCTCCAAGAATTTCTTGCCAATTGAGACCAACTCTAAAATCAATACCACCATTCCCATTTGATTTAATGGAAAGATAAGATTCTTCAAAATCTGGAAGTGGCATCAAAAGATCGTTATCGATAGTGATATTGTCAAAAGAAGCATCGACTCTAGCGAAATCTCTTTCAAGTGTCAGATAAGGTCCTTTGACTCCTGGAATTGTAATGTTTGTGCTGTCGCCGTTACAACCAAAGAGTAGTGTTAATGAAGTGAGTACCAAAAACAGGTAATTTCTTTTCATGATTTGTCCTCTTGATAATGTCTATTTGTTTTCATCTTATCAGCTTCATGGCAAAGTAAAAGAGGCAGACATTATTGCCTGTTTATTTAGGGTTATCTTATGAGTGAAATGTTGATTATTTTTGTTTTCAAAGCAATATTCTATGTCTTCTTCGGGTGCACTATGGAAGTTACTTTTTCTGTTTTTGGTATAGAAAGAGTTATGCAGGCCGAGGTCCCTAAAAGAGTTCCTCCGAAATACAAAGAAGGTTTCATCAGTCTTTATATGTTTCCTTTGTATGCTTTGATGCTGCCACTAGGATTTGAATCAAGTTATGCCCTTATATCCGAGTGGCATTGGGTATTTAGGTTTATGTTTTGGGCCATTTCTATAACAGCTTTTGAAGCCATTTATGGATGGTTTGAGCTAAAGGTTTTGGGTTTTTACACTTGGGATTATTACAAACTTTCACGTTTTAAAGTTTTCAAAGAAGGTCTTACGCTTTGGACATTGATTCCATGTTGGGGAATCGCTGGTATGCTGCTTGAACAATATGCTCAACTTTTATCGAAGTTTGCCCCGATTGTAGTCAGCCATTTTTCATGAATTGGTAGCGTAATTCTCGTGATAAATTTCAACAATTGTCATGAAGATTACGCAAATAAGTGGTCCATAGAAGATACCGGCCATGCCGAATACTGCCATACCTCCGATGATATAGAAAAGGACTAACATGGAGTTGATTTGAATTCGCTTTCCAATGAATTTCGGTTTGAACCAGTTTTCAACGATGAGACCTACTAACGCGCACCAAATAAAGAGTGTGACTCCTGCAGTTGTTTGACCAATCAAGATCAGGTAAACAGAAGCTGGTATGGTGATTACGCTGATGCCGAGTAAAGGAATGAAGGCCAAAATAACCATCAAAACAAACCACAAAAAGATATTGCTGATTCCAACAATCCAAAAAGCAATGGCTGCCAGAAGGCCTTGAATAACACCACCGACACCATTGCAAACCAAAGTGACATAATTCATTTGATTGAATATTTCGACGATTTTAATTTCCTGCTCATCAGGCAAGGGGCTCAATTTGAGCATATACTCTTTAAGTCTTGGCCCATCCAACAAGAGTGAATAAGTGGTTAGGAGCATCAATATGAAGTTGAAGGCAAAAGAGATGATATTGCTGAAAATTCCATTGATGAAAGTAAACATCTGTCCAGATGCACCTTGAACGATACTGAGAACTTTCGCCTCAATTTCAGACATGGAAATCTCAATATTAAAGAATCCTGTTAGGCTTGAAAGTAGATTGGCCGCGGTTCCATTACCAAAAAGAAAGTTTTTTACTGACTCTCTAGAAAGACCGTCTTTTATGCTCCGGTATAACTCAATAGATTCCTTTGAAAGCTGAACCATGATGTATAGACATGGAAGAATGACCACCAAAAGGATAACAATGCAGGTAAGGATAGCACTTAATTGCTCTCTATTACCTAATTTTTCTCGAATACGCTTATTCATCGGGGCAAAAGAGCCCGCCATGATGGCACCAAAAATCAATGGATGGATGATGGATTTAAATAAAATCCAATTCAGAATTAAGAGTAAGGTGAAAACAACCCCAAAAAACAGTTGGGCCAGATTCAAACTTTTCAACATAGGTTTATTTTAACCTTCAAAAGGATTTGTCGCCAGCTTAAAGCATCATTTCTTGTCTTGGACACATGACAACATTAGAATATAAGAATGAAATTCTTTTTTCTGTTTCTATTTATGCCAATGATCGCCTTCTCTCAATCTGAAACCGGTGAAATCGTTGTTGATCCTACCATCAGATTA
>SBGE01000133.1 GCA_006226755.1 Deltaproteobacteria bacterium
AGAGAGTTCTGCAGTTTCAAATTGATGTTTGAATTTTTCTACTTTGGCAATGAAGTCTTTATGGCCGATAATATGAGCGTCGAGATGAGGGTAATTCATTCGTTTCATGATATTTTCTTCTGTAGAAAAATGATCGCGAATATATTCCATCAAAGTATTGATGACTTTTTCTTGAAATTCTTTGTCTGGGTTCCACTTATTTTTTTCCAGGGCATTGATCAATTTAACCAATGTCTGGTGTTGGTCATCCATCAATTTGATGCCCACAGAGTGGACCTCTTCCTTCCATTCAATCATTTATTCACCTTTCTTCTATTTTCAGGTGAACCGGAATGGAGTGCAAGGCTTAAAGTTTTTCTTGTTGGACTTCAACCTCAGCGATCACAGTCGTCTTTGACATGATTTGATCAATCTGAGCACCAAATGTTTGCATTTCAAGCTCAGGTTTATTCTTGCGCAGTGCGGTTCCAGTCAGTGCTGCTAATGTAAGAATCCCAATTGCAAAAGTGATAGTGGTTCTCTTTTTCATAATCTCTCCCTCCCAGGGCCTCAATGTTAGGCGCCTGTGGGCATAAAATCACTTTTTGTGAAAGATTTTCAAGTTTTTCATCGCTCTAAGTCATGATAGTTTGTTAATTGTAAGAAAATGTTAGACGCGGAGAGTTATTCAGGGCGAAATTGGCCCTACTTTCCCTCAATTTAAAGAGTATCTCTCAGCTGTTCCTCTGTGGGAACCTTCAGATCCCAGACGAATCCGACTTTTTCAGCAGCTTTAAGCAAATACCATGTAGGGTCCCACTCCCACCAGAAAAAGCCATTTCTGGCCGACCAGCCATATTTATGGTGGTTATTATGCCAGCCTTCTCCAAAGGCCAATATCGACATAATCCAGTTGTTTCTCGATTCATCATGGGATTCATATCTTTTGCTTCCAAATAGATGACAAATTGAATTGATAGAAAAAGTGATGTGCCAAGTCCATACAGTTGAAAGTAAAAAGCCCCATACGAATACTTGCGAACCTGTAGTCTCTAGTATTGGAAACCAGTATTCCAATGCTAATCCCATTCCATAAAAGAAAACTCCTTGGAGAAGTATCAAAACAAGATAATGTCTATTGATGAATCTGATTTCAGGAAAGCGGGCGAAGTCCAACATTTTATGCTTGGTGGGTTTAAAGCATTCTTTTGACCACATCCACCCCAAGTGGGCATGGAAAGGAGAATGCGTGATTGGCGAATGTAAATCCTCTCCTAGGTCACTATGTTGGTGATGTCCCCTGTGATGAGAGGCCCACCAAAGAACTCCACCTTGAATCGCTGTTGATCCGGCCAGGGCAAGATAAAATTGAAACCATCTTTTTGCTTTAAATGTCCGATGGGCAAACAAGCGGTGATAGCCCATTGTGATACCAGTGATTTTTACAAAATATGAAACTAGAAAAATAGTGAAGGCAGTCCAAGTGAAACCAACTTTAAAAACATAAAGAGAGCCGACATGGAAATAGAGCATAACTAAAAATATCAAAGCTCCCATTCTTGATTCTCTGGTTTCAAGAATTTTTCCTATAGATGTTTGCTTTTTTGAAATTGAAGTCATGTGTATCTCCTTGCCAAGGAGAGTACACATTGAAGTACTAAGCGTGTAGTTCAACAGCTGTGTTTTACTGTTCTTTTACACAATGAAATTCTAACAATATCAGTGTTTTGTCAGGAGTGCAGCTTGGTCAAATTTTTATTGACCAGAACCACTTCCTCCTCCAGAAGGACCTCCACCATCGTCATTATGAGGAGGTCGATTGTCAGGAGCATTTCGTCCGTTTTGGTTTACGCGAGTGGAGGAACTACCATCAAGAGAAAATCCTCTTCCGCTATAAGAAGCAAATTTTGTAGAATACTCACATTTTAGGGTTTTGAAGGAATTGAGGTAACTTGGGACATCAGGACACAAAGTGGCGACTTCTTTCATCGATTTGTTACAACTCTCAGTTTTTTCTTGATATTTCTTTTTTACGGCCTTGCAATCAAAACCACTGTCGACAGCTGATCCTAAACCGTAAGCAGCTGCATTTAAGAGACCATCTATTCTTCCCGGACAGGCCTCTTCAGAGAAAAGAAAATGTCCTTTCACTAAACATAGTCCTTCACCACTTGTCGGGAGATGCCATTTATATTCACACTTGGAATTATTTTTTGAAAATTTATCTTCTAATTTATTCTTGAAATCTTGATTACATGAATGAAGGTTATTACATTCAGATTCATTTTTTGGTTCTTTTTCTACACAAGTATCTCTTCTAACCAAGCATTCATGGAGATCTCCACACTGATCAATACTTGATTGGCAGAACAATTTCGCATTATCAATTGCTTTTGAACAATCCGAGTTGGCAAAAAGAGAAAGTGGAAACATTAAACTGAAAAATATAATAAATTTCATATCACACTCCTGACTTCCTTATTATACATGCCCAATCTTTTTAGTCAGAGGGTAAAAAATTTCCAATTAGGGGACTCGTTTGGTCAAGCAGGGCGACACGCTGCAAATACCAATATTTTTTAATCAATTTATACTTTAACAATGCAAGATTTGATTCAAAAAGCTAAGTCTGTTCTTGAAGGGAACAATCTAGGTGATTACACCTCAGTGTCTAATATTTCTGACAAAAATAGATGGGCTTTTGCTAGTTCGATTTCGGCCATGGGGTGGGCGCATATAGATATAAATCGTGCACTTGATGAGTTGATTTCGTTGTTTGATTACCAGGCTGATAATGGAATGATCCCCCATCTTTGTCTGGTAGACGATAATTGCGATCATTTTTATCCGGGACAAAACATTTGGAATAATGAAAATCATTCTTATTTTACTCATG
>SBGE01000004.1 GCA_006226755.1 Deltaproteobacteria bacterium
GTAACTATCAAATACATGGATGTCTTGGCCGGTAGTTATCGCTACGCTCTTTATTACTTTCATAATCAATTCGGTTATTGGACAAGACATACATTGAAGTTGTCACAGAACCGATTCTACAAAAGTGGAGGAGGATACGGAGAAAATAACTTCGTTAGAATCGTCTTGGATGAAAATGAAAAGCCAATGGTTTTTACAATTGATTCCAGTGATAATCTCGTTGTTTTCCAGCAAGGAGTTGAAACGCTTCTTGCAAATGGGGTGGGATCATTTGCTGTTGTCTTTGATTCTTATCACCAGGTGCTCAAAATGGCTTATATGGATAAGTACTGGAATGCGAACAGTATTACTGTGGAATCGAGAAGACGTGATTTTTCTCTTTTAAGTCAGCATAGTTACTCTGGATTCAGTGGAGGGACAGAGCAGTCCCAGATTCAGATCATTTTGCAAAACACGAATTCAGTTGTTCTGTTTAAGGCATACAATTCAGAAGATCGAACGGGCAAATTCTATATGGTCTATAACGGTATACTTTATGTGTTGGCTAGCGGAGTTAATTCCAACGGAGTGTTCAATGCTTATATGCATGATGGAATTCTGAAGACCTGTATGAAAAATATTGTTCATGAAAGAATGGAACTATCTATCGATCTTTATACTCTAAGTGCAACTTATAGAAAGGCTGGATATCACAGAAATTACAGTTCTCCTCAGCAGTGCTTTGTAAGCGAAGATCATCACTATCCCTATGTACGTTATAACAATTACGGTGGCTGGAATAATTATTTTGATTATTGGAATTGGAGTCATGGAGTTGAGGGGCAGACAGGTAAATTACCGGTCTACGATCTTAGAAATGTGAAGTGGTACAACGGAAAGGTTTGGGTAGCTGGACTAGATTCCAATAATAATCAGCCTGTAATTCTAATGAAAGGTCAGTGATATCTTAAGTTTATGATTCTTGAGTGAAGGGCTAAGGAATTGGGCAAATACCACCGATAAGAATTTATACTTTAAAAAGGGGATAAAATGAGCTGGCTTTCGAAACTTAAGAGCAATAGTAATTTTGACGTGAATCAAGAATATGAGTTCAAACGTTTCATTCCAGAGTCACAAGAAGACCAGGAAAAGCTCTTTCTTTCAGCTCAACAAAAAATTGAAAAAGCAGTTGCTGATGGAGCAAACTTTGTAGGGCTTACTCTTGAAGAGGGAATCATAGTTTCATTCTATTTTCAGGCCACTCCAACAATGAATTTAAAATTGGCCTTTCCTGACACTGGAGGGAGAAGACCTGTTTATGCAAGTGCTCTTATGACAATTAGCTCTCAAGATCTTCCTATGATTGCTTTCCCTTACTATGGAGAAGAGGAAAGAGTTACAGATATGATCATGCTTGATTCCCCTGAGGTTCATCCGCTTTCAGAATATACTCAAGATCTTTATCATATGCACGCTCCATTCAAAGAAGAACATGCTCAAAATCGTAAAATTGGAACAGCCAAGGAAAGAGCATTTCTCATTTTGGATACTTTCGTAGCCTTAGATGTATATAAGATTCCTTTTCAAACCATGATTCATGGAGGTTATGTTGAGGAATTCCAAAAATGGCTGCAGGATGCTTCAGGTCCGGCATCTTCAAAAGGCGATAAAGAAGTCGCTTAGGACCAAATAAACAGACATTTATTCATTTGTCTCAATTTCTGAGACACCTCCTTGGTATTTTATTAGTCAGCTCTTTGACAATTGAATACTTACATTTTTCTAGGAACTAGAAAGGGGGGATTTATGGGATATTGGAAAAAAGATACTGGAGATGATGTAGAAATCTATGTGGATGATGAAGGGAATACTTTCATCTTTGAAACAGGAGGATTAGATCATCATGAAGTAGAGATGGAGACCATTGTTATCGAAGGAGATCTATTCATTATTTTTCCTGGCTGTGACATGTATGAAGAGGGAGTGAGACTCAAAAAGACTGAACTTGGCTATTTTGTGATTGTGGAAAATGAAGAAGGAGCACCTTACGGTTTTGGAATTTTAAATGCTGCTGAATTTGCCATTAGGGAACTGGTAGAAGAGTTCGATTTTTTTCAAGAAGATATGACGGTGATGAAAAGTTGGCGATTTTATGGAGATCGAATTGGGATGGGAATGTTTTATTTTCATTCTAAGGAAACTCAAGAGGTCATTGAATACACAGAAGAATTGTACAACGCTAGATTAAACGCTGATATCACAAAAAATGGACGTTTAAAGGCGATCGAATTTATGGAGAGTTATTATGTCTACTTGCACAGATACCTTTTTATGCAAGGAAACTAGTTTTTACATTCTTGGAAGTTCAGTCTTTTATAATCAGGAAGGGGAAGGGATACCCCATCCTGATCTTTGGGAAAAGGTGGTAGAGAAATTTTTTACGAATCTGGCTTATGAAAATCGCAAAGAATTAAAGTTGCGGTCTTATGGAGCTGAACGAGGACGTATTGTTCACAAAGAAGACGGATCTTGGGCCTTTTATGGAACTCCAGGACTTGAGAAATGGAGTCATGAACTTGTTTCATTGTTTGGACTAGATGAAGCAAAGTACGTTATCGACCTAAGAACTGACAATCATTACAAAACTATACCTGAAGACGTTGATACGGTTAAAGATTGTTTGAAATTGATCGGTTCAAAGATTGATGACGAAAAATTAACATTAATTGAGGTGAAAATATGAATATATTTGGAAAAGAAATTGATCAGAGTGATACGAGAGAAGTAGGTCTTTGTCGTGGTTTTCTTGTAACTGAGTCAGGGCTTGAATTTGATTCTGCTGGTAAGGGAGATCTCGAATACTACGATAAATTCTTTGAGATAGGATCTAG
>SBGE01000119.1 GCA_006226755.1 Deltaproteobacteria bacterium
CCGGTTCAAGAGGCCAAAATTGAATTCAACCCAGTTCGAGTAAACTTTGGTTCAGTTAAGCTTGGCGACAGTAAAGACAGAACAGTTCGTATGAAGAACTCTGGAAATATTGAAGCATCAATCACAACTCCTACCCTATCTGGTGAATTCTCTTTTACAGGAGGATCTTACCCAGGAACAAACGGGGACTGCGGAACAACTCTTGCTGCTGGAGCAGATTGTGACTTAGACCTTTCGTACGAGCCTACAAACCTAGGATCAGACTCAGCAAACCTGAATGTTGCCTACTCTGATGACTTTGCCAGCCGCTTTGCAACTCTCCCGATGGAAGCAGAAGGTAGAGCTGCAGCTGTTTGTGGATCATCTAAAGTCTATAATATCGTCGCCAAAAACAAAGCTGATGCCGCAAGAGATATGGCCACTGCAATTCTTCCATACCTGAGCAGCAACACACAGAATGGCGAAACAATGGACCTTCTTTACGGAACAGAAACAAATTATACGTTTGCTTCTGTTAATAGAAGTACTGTTCGTGATGGACAAGTTTACTTTGTATTCGATATTGCAGAATTCAAAGATGGATCAATTACAATTGAAGATGTTTCTCTTGAACTCGATCTAACCAAAGTTCATTTGGATAAATATCCAAGAACAGAAATCCTCTGTTTTCTAGATCAAAAACTATGTTCAGGCTTCGCTTATGTTCAGACTCCAGACAGTGGCTTCAAAAACCCTGCTTTCTGGGGATCTCAGACTCAAGCACGTAATCAAAGATTCTTGAATGAGCTTCTGCAGACAGAGAACATTCAATGGCTAGATGGAAAGAATATCTGTCTTTATGTTGATAAGCATGAATACGACTTAGATGACCTTTTCAGAGTCAATGAGAGTGTTTTTATTGATGAGATTCAAAATGGTAATAATACCCTTGAATTCTCATTGGCCGACGATGTTCAAAACAATGCTATGCCGATCCTAAAAATCAAGGCTAGCTCAACCAGACCGTGTCAATAAGAGGAGGACAGACCATGAAAAAGCTAATTTTACTTTCTCTCCTGGCCTCAAATGCTTATGCGATCAATCTCCAGAACTTCCAGTTCGGACTTGATCCAAAGTATACAATCACAGAGGGTGCTTTCGTTGTGGACGAAAGAGTTGCTGATTATAAGCTTCTCTTCAATGCTTCATATAACTATACAAAGAACCCATTGGTTGCAACAGATGCCGACAAAACGCAAAAGACAGATGTTTTGATTTCAAGGTTCAACACCCTTGATCTCGGAGCAAGTTATAAGATTGGAACCAATCTTTCTATTGGTGTACAAACTTTTGCTTCAGAGCTAACAGGTAGTGCATTAGACAACAGCCAAAAGGTTCTCGGGGATACAACTCTTTCATTTAAGACTCTTTTGACCAATAGAAATGGAAAAACTCAAGTTGCCCTTGTTCCAAAGCTTAGACTTCCGACTGGGGACAAAAATAAGTTCACCTCGGATGGCTCAGTCGGAGCTGGTGTAACTGGTGTTGTAGAAAGAGACTTCGGACTTTTCACCATTTCAGGTAACGCTGGTTATATGTACAATGAGAATGCCACTTATCAGACTCTTAACTATAGAAAGATGCTTTTGGGCTCACTTGGTGTAACAGTTCCTCTTCCATTTAAAACTTCAGTTACAGGTGAAGTCTTTGGAGGTAGATCTGTTAACAAATCTGATGGCTCTGCTCCAGGTGAAGTTATTGTTTCAGCCAGACATCAGTACAATAAGCAAGTCGGTTTCTGGGGCGGTATGAGTATCGGGAACATGGACAGCTGGAACTCAAATGACTTTAGAACTTTTGTTGGTCTACGTTGGACTCCAGAAGTTAAAAGAGCACCTGTCTTGAACTTTGAACAGCAAAAATACGGAAAATTGTTCATCAATGAGAACGTCTATTTTGGTAGAGACAAAGATGATATTACAGCTGAGGCGAAGGAAATACTTAAGCAAATTGCCAGTTCAATCAAAAACACCGGCAACGGCGTATCCAAAATCGTGATTGAAGGACATGCTTCTCAAGAAGGGAAAGATCAGTACAATGAAGAGCTTTCGAAGAGAAGAGCTGCCAATGTGAAGAAGTTCCTTATGCAAAACAATATTTCACCTGAACTTCTCGACATCGTAGGCTTTGGTGAAAGCAGAATCGTTGACGATAAGAAGGCTGAAAACAATCGTCGCGTTGAATTCAGAATCTACCAGAAAAATCAAAACCAGAATCAATGATTCTCACGCTACTTAATTTTTTAATCATTAGTGTCCAGGCAGCAACTCTAGGCCTGGACTCTTCTGTCCTCGATAATTCATCTTTAAAGCAACTCTCCCATAGAGGAGATGGACCCTTTTCCACTTATCTTTCTATGGATATTCAGTACTCTCCAATCAAAGAACTGTGGAAGCAAACAGAGATTGAAACCGGTCTAAAGCTCAACAATCGTGGTGAAGCACATATCACAACCATTACACCACCTGAATATTTTCACCAATTAAAGGGTGTTGTCACGATCGAAGAAATTGAAGAGATTGCTTCCAAAATGCCTCTTCAGGCCTCTAGATTCAAAGTTGTATGCCTCGGTAGAGGAATTAAAGACGCTATGTCGACTTATTATATCGTTGTTGAGTCAGATGACCTCATCAACCTTAGAAAGAAAGTAGAAATGCTCTTTCTTAAGAAAGGTGGAGAGAAGGGCAAATTCAAGGCCGAAAATTTTTATCCCCATATTACTGTCGGATTCACGAAGAGAGATCTTCATGAAAGCGATGGAGTCATCAAGGATAAAAAGTCATGTTTCAAAGACATTAAACTAAGATAAATTTCACTTATCTTAACT
>SBGE01000203.1 GCA_006226755.1 Deltaproteobacteria bacterium
AAAGAGGAAGCATCGAAATGCTTCCTCTCTTACTTATTAAACTTCTTGGTCTAGGTTAGCAAGATCAACAAATTTTGGAACGATCTCACCTTTAATCCCGCCCACGTCGATACTTTCGTGAACAGGGTGAGCGTAATCTTGGAAAAGTCCAGTATCAATATAGAGAACACCTTTCATTTGATCTCTATCGACACCATAAACGTTTCCTTTACGACCGATCTTTCTTGACCACTCACCTTTTTCTTTGAATTCAATCACGTCTGGGTAAGTGTCAATTTTATAAGTTCCCCAAGTTAGGGCATCTTCTTCAGTAATTCCAGAGGCCAAAACTTTTTCTCTATCTGAAGTCTGACCACCAATTTTTTGAGAACCATTCTTAGTTAAAATCCAATCCCAAGTCTTTTCTTCTTCTTTGTTATATGAAGCAAGTTCTTCATCCATCAATTTCTCAATAGCATAAACTTTCATGAACTTGGTTCCCGGAGGAAGAATCTCTCTCAAGTAAGAGATAGTCATGTTATCAGTTCTTGAACACCCATGGCTTCTTGGAGCTGCGAAAAAGTTAGCTAGGATCTTTTTAGTTCTCTTGATCATATCAATTGAACTTTCTCCCCAACCAATTGTTCCGTGAGTCCACTGAGCATTTGAATTTGGACCAACAAATCCCGCATACCAACCGAATGCTCCTCTCATGTCACCTTTTCTGTCACCATTAACTTCTGGCATATACTTCTTTTTGAACCAAGTAAGAGCATTTTTTCCATCTTGTGGTGGCATTGGGTAATCTGGGTGATACCAAGATGGGTAGTGACCAGCATTGTCTTGATAGAACTTTTTCCAGTGAAGTAGGTTGAATGAACCAAGCCAGGTTCTTACTCCGTCCATATCTTCACCTGCAACCATCTCAGCCTCAAGAATCATTTTGTTCTTACAAACTTTAGTCAAACAAGTTCTCTCATAAACACGAATAACTTCAGTTGCAATGTTTTGAACAACATAAAACTTGTGAAGGTATTCAGGTTCTTTCACTTCTTCAGTCGAAAGATATTTGTATGACAAGTAGAATTGCTCAGAAGCTTGAAGTGCATTTCTTGTGCTAACAACTTCTACTTTGATATAGTCACCTTGAATTTCTTCAGATGCATCAAGGACTTTTACGATATCGTTTCTATTAAGAACTCCAAGAGTATTGTCACCCATAGAATCTTGGCTTCTTACTCTCAAGGTCAAGGCCGATACATAGTAAGTTTGTCCTACTACAATGTCTGCCTTCGATGGAATTTGATTTTCTTTTACGACTTGAGCACCAGGTATCAACTCGAGATATTTTGGTGATGCGTTTTTGTCGGCTCCACATGAAGCTAACATAAGAATTAGCGCTAACATGGATACAAGTTTTTGAACTTGCTTCATAATGTCCCCCCGTATGTATTAAACATGCGGACATTACCTGTTGTGTCATTCGATTGGAAGAGATGTTGCGCTGCGGCTATACTCTTTACATGCTTAAGTCCCCAGATTTGGGAACTTAAGACACGGATTATCGGGCACTTAGCTTAGAGAATCGGCCACACTCAGAGTCTCCCCAGTCCTCTTCTCTTTGGGAGTAGATGTAGACCAGAGAGCCTGTACTCTCCAGAGTCATCCCAGATTGCTTACCTTTGAGAGTGTTAATGACCTTATCGATATTCTTCTTAGAAACCATCGGACAGCCACTGGACATCATCCAGGCCTTCCCTTTCGTCACCATTTTATGCTTATGAATAACTACTGCACGTTCACAAGCATTATCATTCACGCCTTTTGAGATTCCGTGAATAACAAGACTTCTTCCCCATTTTCCATTGTATTCTTGTCCGGCCATATAAAAGCCACTTGAAGGCGCATTAGAACCTTTCTGATTACTGTAATATCTCGCCCACTTCACAGAATTTTTATTATGAGCAAGATCGCCATTCATATGATTAGCATTGTACCTTCCATGCGCTACAGGCATCGTCTGAATACTCCCTGTCTTTTTGTTCACAAGAAACATTCTGTTCTCATTACTCGCCTTGGTATAATCGATAATAGCGAATACATCTTGATTACCAAGTTCATATTTTCCTTTTGAATAACAACGCTCGTTGTATCCAGAGCTGGAAGGTTTTTTAAATTCAATTTCCTGTCCACGAGTACCTTCAAGAAAACACTGAACGTGTCTCAGTGATTTGATATCACCACCGGCCTGTCTGAATCTTGCTTCAAGTTCGCTCCACTCCACTGCGCTTGCTGCAAAAGAAACCGAGCTTAAAGCTACGGCAATCAAAAGCGTTTTCATCCTTGAATCCCCTTTTAAAAATTAAATCTTTATCCCATTTTAGGGGGAAAACGGGTGCACTTCAAATATCATTATCTTTCATCTATTATTCCTGAGAGAAGGAGTCTTTCTTATGAAGGTTATTGTTTTATCGATATTGATACATTTTGCATTCGTAGTAGTTTTTGTCGTACCGTTTTTCTCTACACCACTTGGAGAACAGTTCTATGCCAACTATCAAGACACCAAACTTCACAAGGCCATTTATTGCCAATACGTTGAATGGTTTGGTGCCAGCGGTTTTAATAAGTTGAAGTTTGTGGTCAAGTGTAAAATACCGGATATGGTGGAATGAAACTCTCAGACTATCTAGATAAAAAACTTAAGCTCCAACGAGAAAAAGAAAAAGAGGAATCTCTTCACAGAAATTATTGCCTATCATGTCTCAGGTCCAAAAACGCTTGTCTATGCTCACATCTGAAACCATTTGAAACGAAATTTGAAATTGTAATTCTGATGCACCCAAAAGAAGCTAAGAAACAAACTGTAGGAACTGGAAGATATACACATCTCTCTCTCAAAAACAGTCGAATAATAGTAGGTGAAAATTTTGACAAAAATAAAGAAGTCCAATCTCTATTAAGGGATGAAACTTTCTTTCCCTTTCTTCTCTACCCAGGAGAGAAAGCACTCAATATAAGTAAAGACAAACTCTCCCCCGAAACTTACCAAGGAAAACGCCCTTTGATTTTTATCATTGATGGAACTTGGCCTTGTGCCAAATCCATGATGAGAGATTCAAAGTCTCTTCACTATATTCCTAGGATTAGTTTTGATAATTCTATCGAATCTCGTTTCGTTATTAAACATCAACCAGCCAAGTTCTGCCTCTCGACTATTGAGTCGGTCTATATTGTAATCACAGAGCTCGAAAAACAAGGTTTAGAGGCCACCAATGGCAAAAAGGAAGGTCTCATCCATATGTTGGATCAGATCGTGAAGTATCAGGTTGAATGTGCGGAAGATCCCAACAAATCAAGTTATAGAAAAAGAACTAAGGGTTATAAAAATCCGAAGGAGAGAAAAGAGTCCACCCGCTGGGAAAAGCGGATGGTTCTTTTTGAAGAAAAAAATTATTAAAGATTATTGCCAAGCACTGGCACTAGAAGACTTTTGAGTCTTCTTTCTGGCGCCAGAGAAGTTCTTCTTGGCCCCTCTAGGTGATCCGCCACGTGAAGCACCGTCACGGCTCTCTCCACCACGTCCACTCTTTTGGGGACCGTTACGTCTTCCACCAGAATTACTTCTTCCACCTTGTCGACCACCAGCACTTCTGCCACCTGGTCTTCCACCTCTGACTCGTTTAAAACTTCCTTTATCTTGACCTTCAGGAATTTTTCCGATGTCATCTAGCCTACGAAGTTCTCTGTTGTACATATAGGTAAAAAGGATCTTGGCCAGATCTTCTTTTTCTGTTTCATTGAAGAATTCTTCAAAGGCCTTATAAGCTTCATCAATCTTAAACTCGCCTTTTTTATCCATGACGGCTTCTTTGATTGAAATCATCTTCTCAAGATCTTTAGCGACAATCACTGACTTCAGATCATCATGACAAGGAAGTTCACCTTTCTTGATAACTTGATTAGTGACATGCTCAATTCTTCTAAGTCCCTTAAGATCTCTAGGGTCGATAATTGTAGCTGCAATACCTTTCTTACCGGCACGACCTGTACGACCAATTCTATGGACGTAAGATTCGATATCTTGAGGTAGACCATAGTTAAAAACGTGAGTCAGATCGTTAACATCAATCCCTCTTGCTGCTACGTCTGTACAGATAAGTAGTTGTACCTTACGACCCTTGAATCTTTCCATTGCTTTTTCACGAAGCTGTTGGGCCATGTCTCCATTCAGACACTCAACCTTAAGGCCTCTGTCTGCTAGATTTCCAGCGAGGTCTTTGGCCTCTCCTCTGGTCTTACAGAATACCATTCCGTAAGCGTCTTTTTCAGAGATCACAAGTCTATAGATAGCTTCAGCAAATTGCTTTTTCACAACTGGAAAATACAATTGCTCGATATCTGCATTTGAAAGAGTTTGTTTTTTCACCTGTACCATTTCAGGAAGGTCACATTCTCTTTCAATCAATTCTTTGATTTCTTTTGGCATTGTAGCGGAAAACATCCACATCATTCTATTAAGGTTGAAAGAATCGAGGACTCTTTGAACATCATCATAAAATCCCATATTCAACATTTCATCAGCTTCATCCAAAATGAGGAATTCAGCAGCTGAAAAATCGAGGACTCTTTTATTCATCAAATCGATAACTCGTCCAGGAGTACCGACAACGACTTGTGGTCTCTTCTTTTGGATTTCAAAGATTTGCTTATCGTAAGAAGCACCACCATAGATACAAACTGTTTTAACTTTCTTCATGTATTTAGAAAGCTTTTCAATTTCTTCAACAATTTGTTTGGCCAACTCTCGAGTCGGAGCTAGAATCAAGGCCTGCATATCATTAGAGTTCAGATTCAATCTTTGAAGTAGTGGCAGAACAAATGCTGCTGTCTTTCCAGTTCCTGTTTGGGCCTGGCCAACAAGATCTTGGTGCCCCTTCAAAAGAAGTGGAATGGCCTTTTCCTGAATCTCAGTCGGTTCAGAAAAGCCAAGGTCATTAAGTGCCTGCAAAAGAGGCTCGTTTAGATTCAATTCATCAAATGTCACAGAGTAATCCTTGGAAATGTGCGTTGAAGGCTTATATCCCTGAAAACGGGTCACTACAAGAAAAATGTAAGAACTACTGTATTAGGCGATTTTGTTCACGAATTAAATACTTCTTTCCATTAACAAACAGATAGTTACGGCCCACAAAACGGACTCGATGATCCTCGACAACGAGCCCACTTCCGTCTGGAGAAGCATATAAACTACGATCCTTTATCTTTCTGGACTCTTCGATCAAAGCATCTGAATAGCGCTTAGAGTTTCGAAAATGAGGAAAAAACTCAAAGGGGACCAATCCGAGAGCGTTGAAGTTTCGGATTCGATCTTCATTATCGTCGCAATCAAACTCCGGATAGCTAGCCGTCTTGATATCTGGAGTCATCAAAATTCCACCTGCCGAAAGCCCAGTCAAGACCCCTCCAGTGCTGGCAAAATTTCGAAGTTTGGCAATCCACTTCTTCTTTCTGAGGTTATTGAGAAAGTAAAAAGTATTTCCCCCAGAGAGATGGATGATATCTGAACTGAGAATTTCTTCTTCGAGAATACTGTCAAAGGGGACGTCCACAGGAAAATACATGATCCTTCGAACTCCAAGAGATCGATAATGATCACTGAAGGCCTTGAAATCGGCCTCGAGTCCATAAGAACAGGACGGAATGTAAGCTACTTTGGGACGGCGTTTTCCCGAAAGCCTAATGGCCTCGAGATCAAGATCAATGTTGTCTTCTTCAAATCCGCCGCCGTAGAAAACTAATTTCAAAGCCCCTCGCGATAATCCCTTACGATTTTCAACATCCCCTTCATCAGGCGACCTTGCTTTGCGTGGCGGTTCTGATAGTCCTTGGTATCGGGATCCATATTTTGATACTCCGAAAAATCCCTGAGTATCTTTTGAATCTCTACTGGTGAGAGCTTCGGTCTATGACCGAGAATCTTGTTTACTATGGTTGTAATGGAATCGCCAGTCACCCTGTCAAATTTATTGACCACGCTCGATCTCATAGAAATTTCGAGCAAGACTTTTTCAACTCCAGATGAATGTCGCTTGGCCACACAGTTGACCAAGTTCCAATATGATTTTTGAAACTCTTCAATTTTACGAGACTTGTATGGAGTAAGAGCTAGATCTTCAGGAGCAGAATAACTCGATTTGGCGATTTCTATAAATTCGCTTTTCTTGATCTTCTCACCTCTAGACAAATAAAGCTGAGGTAGTTCTCTCAGGAGATCTCTCATACAGAAAACAGCATTCCAATTGATCCCGTCACCGACTTCATGCAATCCTTCAACTGATTTGAAACGCTCGAAATAACAGAATGTTTTGTAAAAATCAGATACTTGCTTACGCTTTTTGCTTAGGAGGAAATCAGTATCTGAGTTATTGAATCCAATCTTTTGGATGAAATACTCAAGACTTTTTTCTTCAAAGATTTTGTCGAATCTTTTCAATATAGGATGCTTTGAAAAACATTTTACAGATTTCTTTTTGCCCGTTTTTACAAAGTCGATCATCTGAATGAAAGTCTGAACCGTATAACGTGCCTTGTATTTTTGTTCTTTTATACTCGTCGAGAATCTAGAAACATCATCAAATCGATACTCATGATGAAACAAGCCAAATTGTCTGATCGATCCAAAGTCAATGACGGAACCATCCATCAGGATATTATCTCCATCCCAATCCAACCAGCAAAAGATATAATCTGATTCGAACCTGGCTACGAGATCTGCAAAGGTTTCACATTCTTTTTCAAGAAAGTAATTATATGAAGCTTTACCATTTGGAACATTCTTCCAAACTCTGTTTTTTCTCTGTCTTTCGATGAAATAATCCACCATCTTTACGAGGGGCCCATGCTCTCCTTGTTTGAGATATCTGAACATATGGCTTGGACGAATCAGATTTTCATGAACACGAACATTGATTGAAATATTGTTTGGAAACTCAATCACACATAGTAATCTTTCTGTTCCGATATGATTTTTATTGAAGATTTCAGAGAAGAACAAAGTCGAAAATCCTTCATCAATCTCAGAATATCCACATCCATAACTGATACTCGGATCACCTGATTCAAAATATCTTCCATAGATATGAGTCGCAGGACTTAAACAAGTCGCGCCTGTTCCACAACTGGACACATCAAAGGTTTTGCCTCTGAACTTTACTTGTCCATTCCATATAGATCTACCATCTCCACTCGTTTTACCTTGCTTGTTAGGATGTTGAAGCTGGAGATATCTTGTGGCCATATATGTATTTGGCTTGATGGTATCTTCAGGAAATTCTTTTCCAACTATTTCATCGTATTCATTAATGATCATCAGTGAAAAGGTTTCAAGAATCTTCTTTTCAAGATCACGACTCAATTTATCTGGATGTTCATTTCTAATGAGACCAATTTCTTTAGCGAGATCAAAATTAAAAGCAGCAACTTTACCACCACTTCTATAGCGAGCTCGATATTCAACAACTGATTCTGGAACTTGATCTTTCAGAGGATGTGAACCATTAATCTGATCAAATGCTGTGTAGTCCTCTTTCGAGGTTTTCAAAGGATTATAGATGTTCAGTTTTAAACGACTCATCTCCTTAATTATAGGGAAATTTAAAACCCGTGCTTTTCAGGCGGAAAAAGCTACCACACTTTTTTGAAAGACTGACTGTCTCGGAATGGTTTAATTGACTGAAGTTGAGGTATTCTTTTGTCATCTTATTGAAATGAGGATACAACCTTCGAAAGGAGAAAACTTGAGTCAATACGTCTGGGGTAATAAGGAAACACAGTTTTTCTATCAACTCGATCCTCTCAAAATTCTGGATTCAATTGATGAACTCGGCTTGAAAACGACAGGCAGAAGTTTGGCATTGAACTCCATGGAAAATAGAGTTTATGAAGTTGAAATCTCAGATCCTTTAAACGAAGGAAATTCTCCTAGTGATTATTTTGTCATTGCCAAGTACTACCGTCCCGGTCGTTGGTCAAAAGAACAGATTCTCGAAGAACATCTATTTCTTAAAGATCTGACAAATCACGAAATACCAGCGATTGCTCCTCTTGAGTTTGGCGGCGAGACTCTGTTCACAGAAAAAGATACGGGAATCTACTATTGTCTCTTCCCCAAACAAGGCGGAAGAAACCCTGATGAATATAATGACGATCAACTCGAACAACTTGGAAGACTACTTGGAAGAATTCATAGCGTGGGAAAAGCAAGGAAAGCGAATAACAGAATTGCTCTGACTCCTGACACATTTGGAAGACAAAACGTGGCCTTCCTCAGAGATAATGGTTTTCTCCCCACAGAAATCAAGGATCTTTATCTTAAGACCAGTGATGAAATCTTTGAGATGATCCAACCTTTGTTTGATAATCTTCACACCCAAAGAATTCATGGCGATTGTCATGCTGGAAACGTCCTATGGCACCCCACCCATGGATACTATTTTATAGATTTGGACGATATGTTGACTGGACCAGCTGTTCAAGATGTCTGGTTACTCCTTCCTGGTACTGATGCCAAATCAATTGCAGACAGGGCCCTTTTACTCGAAGCCTATGAGAGTATGAATGATTTTAACTGGGCAGAATTGAAATTGATCGAGCCCCTTAGAACACTCCGCTATATTCATTTTAGTGCCTGGATTGCCAAAAGATGGGAAGACCCCTCGTTCAAACAGGCCTTTCCGCATTTTGATTCTGCAGATTATTGGAATGTCTCAGTCCGAGATCTTTTGGATCAAAAAGAGGCCATTCAAAAATTGTTTGAACCCCAGATTCCCGACTATTAGAAAACCGGCCAGAAATAACTTACATTCAAGACAAAATAGGTTTCACCATAACCCTTTGATTCAGTTGTTACTCCACTTGTCGTCGTCGAAAATGGATAGGGTTTGGTATCCTCAGAAGAATACGTTGTTTTTCCTACATTGAGATTGATACTGAAATTGTTGTCTAGTTTCCATCCACCACCAAGCTCAATCGAACTTCCAGAGTAGATAGTCTTATCCCCATTACTGGCAGTGTCATCAAGGGCCGTTATCAGATAGGAAAACCAGATTCTAAAATGCTCTCCAAAGCAGTATCCAAACATTGGCCCAAAGCCGTTTTTGACGTATTCACTATCAGAAATTGTTTGTTCAGATGAAGAGTTCGTTAACTGAGTTTTCAAAGTCACATCAGCCAATGTACCAATCTGATAGTAGAACTTCACTCCAAGGAGAAAATCATTCAATTTATAGCCACCAGTAGAACCAAACTCAAAGCCAGAAGTTGACCCCTCGATCGTTCCAGATCCAATGATTCCTGCTGTGTAGTCAAAAGTCGCTTCAACACTTCCCAATGTTTTCCCAAAATATGGCTCTAGAAACCAATTCTTCGGCTTGCCACTTTTACTTTTCTTGGCAGGTTCTGCTTTTTTGGATGTTTTTTTGTCGGCTACTTTTTGAGTCTTTTTGCCAGTGCTTTGAGAAACGGTTTTGTCACCTACATTCAACTTGGCATTTTTAGGAGCAATGACCAACACAGACTTCTTCCCAACTTTACTAACAACTGTGGTTACAACTTTCCCATTTGAAGTTTTAATTTTAATGGTTTGACCTTTTTTGATCCCCTCATGACCATCAATACTGATAAGAACTTTTTGTCCTTTGACTTTCTTAATCACCCCCCCCTGGGCTGAAAAAGATATCAAAATGAGACAAAAAATAAAAAACGAAACAATTTTATTTGAGTGAAACATAGTTAAATCCGATTGTTTAATTCAATTTAAATCTACAATCGGAAAAAACACAATATGGTGGGAAGTTTGCCCCACCATTTTCTAGAATTGGAACTCTATTTCCCTCATATAATGATCAGAAACATCCAACTCCGTTCTGGTTTGAACATATACCGGTTGCACTCCACGATAAAAAACTCTATCGAGCTTCAACCACGACGCTCTATTTGAAGAATCAGCTTCAAATTCAACTTCAGAAAGACCTGTCTTTTGAACAAATTCAGGGATCAAATATGATGTTCTATTTGGAGTCCAGCCATTGAAATCCCCGGCCAAAATAAGTGGACCTTGATGCGACTTAACTTCTTTCTCCAATGCTCTCAAACCTTTTTTATAACCACCTTCCCCATAAGACATGGAAAGGATAAAAAGAGGAAGATGGACATTGATCATTTTAAGTTTTCTACCATCTTTCAGTTTGAATATTTGTACAACTATACCTTTATCTATTTTCGGCATTACTGGTTCATCATCAACTTCGACAGTATAGGCTTCACAAGGTTCAGTCCTAGAAAGTGTCCCCACTCCATAAGTTCTGCCGTTATGAATTGTGAGAGTTTCTCTTCCAGGCAGATGATCACGAAGTGTATTGATGGCATAAGCACTCGCTTCTTGGAAAAGAAAAAAATCGGCTTCGGAATCCGCTAACTGCACAGGCATGTTTTGAATTCCTCTATCTTCTTTAACGTTCCAAAGAAGGATTTCAATTCTGTCCTGATTAGGGAGCAGACATCCTGCGAATGAAGGAAGATTGATTAAAAAGAATAAAAATATAAATAATGTTGTTTTCATGAAATCAAATGTAACGGCATTTGATTTTTTTTGGCATAAAGTGAAAAGTTTCACCTTTTATGAAGGTTGCTCCCATAGAAAAACGGGAGACTTTTACTCTATTCGACTGGCGCATTTAATACAAAGAGTGGCCTCAGGGATGGTTTTCAGCCTTTTTATGGAAATTTCCTCTCCACACTCCAAACAGTCACCATATTCCTCGTCTGCAATTCTTTTCAAGGCCTGAGTCAATTTCGTCACTCTCATTTTTGCATTTCTAAGAGCAGCATCATTGACCGATTTTTCACCGATCGCTTCCATTCTCGAAAGTCTTCCAATTGCATTGTCAGGAGAGATGGGTTTTGTCATCTCTTCCAGGCGCTTGATCTCTTCTTTAACTTTCAAGAGAGTATCATTGACTAAAATTTTAGCATCATGCAAATCCATCAGACGTCCTGATACTTTTGAACAAAACTATCAAAATGTTGTTTGGAAAGAGGGTCATTGCCATCAAGAAATTTTTCGAGCCATTGTATCGAGTCATTTCCCCAAAACATTTCACCATCGACAATGAAGCTGGGGACGCCAAAAAGATCAGACTCTTTAGCACGTTTTAAATTCATTTTAAGTTCTTTTCTCACATCATTGTCACCAACTCGATCGAGAAGCTTTTTTCCAGGAAGTTTTCTTTGCTCAAACAAGGCCTCAAGCTTTTCAGGATTTCCGATGTCTTCTCCTCTACCCCAACCTTCCATAAAGATAGTGTCGATGACATCAAACTGGTCGTCCCCAGCATTGCAAGAAGTCGCACACCGCAGGCCATACAAAGAATTGAAAGGTATCTCCTTAGGTGTCTCAAATGGAATTTCATTCATTGAGGAGAAACGTAAACAATCTTTAAAAAGATATTCCCTCTTGGGTTTGATTTGTGCTGGACCTTTTGTTTCATGAGACTGAATTAGACTGGCCATAGGGACTGGAATAAACTCAAATTCAAATCCCTTTTCTTTGAGTACATCTTTTTTGTTTCGGACCCAATTCCAGCTCAAATAACTATACGGTGATAGAAAATCAAAATAGTATTCAATCTTTTTCATAGCTGTCTTACCTTGATAGTTGCCCAAACGCCCATTAGAATGGACTTATGAAAGTTATTTGGCTCATAAGCATTTCATTTATTCTATTCGGCTGTCAAAAAAAGGTCTATGACGCCAAGACCTGTGAAGAATTGTCCATTCGGGCCTTTAAGGGCTGGCCCAAAGATGCCAACGAATTCAAAAAGAACTGCCAAGGAATTGAAATTACCTTTACCAAGGAAAAATGTCAGGAAGTCCTCAATGACTTTATTTTAAATGGAAATTTAGAAGCTCTTGCGTCCAAGCATGGCGAAAAAGCTTCAGAATGTCTGACGACTAGTGATTTGGAAAAGTTTAAGAAATCAAGCGTTAAGACTGACCACAATGATCATGGCAGCGGCCAGAGCGATTCCAACAACTAGGAAGATTTGGAATTGACCTTTCTTTTTCTCATCTGCAGTGAAATTTTCTTTTGAATCCCCATCAATCTTTTTCTGTTGGATTTTTTGGGCCCTTAACTTGTCTTTTTTTCTTCTTCGTTCAGTATTTTTTGCCATTGGAATATACCTAGTGAATCGATCTCAAAATTTCTTTAAATAAATTTTTAAATTTAGAACCTGACTTAATTTTATAATCTTCATCGACGATATCGCCAAGATCAAAATCGTGATCTCTCAACACGTGATCAGGTAATTTAATTTCTTTCTTGAAGCCACTGGTTAATTGAGCAACAAGCTCATCGTTTTTCTTAACAATCTGCCTGGCCTTTTCAACTGCGTATTTGGCCGACATGGTTCTAGTTTCAATATCGAGATTGGGGGTAGAAAGAAGTGTCTCTACTGCAATGTCATTATTTTCCATTAAAAGCCTTCTTCGGTGTGTGTCTTGCTAGAATACCAATTGAGTAACGCTTTGCCTACACTTTGACGCAGCGAAAATTCTTTGAATTTTTAGACCTTTGACTACTTTGCCACCTATAATTGAGGGCATGGAAATCCTATTGTTCGCCTTTTTTTTCACCGCCGCCCTGTTTGCCTTCTTCATGTTTCTAAGACTAGGCAAGTATACCAATCGTCGCAGAATCATGAGTTACCCCATTCCAGAGGGTTGGGTTGAAACAATCAGAAAAACCATTTCCTTCTATGATGAACTTCCAGACTCAGAAAAAGAGCGAATCAATTCCATCGTTAAAGTCATGATCTCAGAAAAACAATTCATCGTAGAAAATGACGATTTTGAACTCAATAATGAACATAAGATTACTCTTCTTGCCAGAGCTGCCATGCTTTCTAGAAATAGCATTGATCCATATTTAGAGAAAGTTTCTGTCATCAGTATTGGAGGAGTAGATTCTGAGTTTTGTTGGAGTGGAGATAATCCTTACGCTCCAATATGGAACAACCCCAAGGCCTATGCTTCAATTGGATTTGAAAATTTTTCTTCAAAATTCAGGGGAACGATCGCCCAGTGGGCGTGTTATTACCCCTATCATCCGGCCCGTTTTCAATCGGCCCTTCAGGACATTCCTATTGATAAGAGTCTCTTTCCACTTTTTGCAGAAGTTTGGTTTGAAGATGAATCTCTTTTAAAAGAAAAGTTTCCTCTTATACATGCTTATTTGAGTGAAGAATTCTTGGGAACAATCTAGGAAAAAGGTAGGAGGGCTTCCTTGCCCAAAGTGCTCGTTAAGATAGATGGCGGGATATTTTAGCTTTTTTGATTGCTGGGGTGATGGCTCCTCCATCTACTCCTGCATAAGATTTGAATGTGAAAAAGAGAACAAATAGCGCAATCAGATACTTCAACATAATCAACTCCTTACACACCTTGCACAACTCGTATTGTTCTTAAGTTCAAAATGATTTTAACATAGTTCAAATTAATTTTAACCAAAATTAAAAGTCTTTGTACTTTTTACACAATGTGTTACAATTAATTCAAGAGTAATCGTTAAATCAAGGACTTAACATGCAAGAAATTGACTGGAAAACCCTAAGTGAAATGCCAGGAAGCCGGAAACTGAACCCCAAAAAGTATCAGATCCTCGACTCTTCACTTCAGCTGATTCATGAAAAAGGTGTCCAAGGGCTTTCAGTCACCGCACTTTCCAAGTCCACGGGACTTTCAAAATCTTTGATCCTTTATCATTACGAGAACAATGATCTGATCTTGGAAGATCTCTTTTTCTTCTCTGGAAAGATGGCCCGCATGTGGATCGAAAAATGCCTTGAAGGCAAACATAGCTTTGAAGAAAGAATCTCTGGTATGACCGAAGGTATCTTTAAATGGGTACTTTCAAATAAGGAAGTCGGTGAATTTTTTGCGTTGATGTTTCACGAGGCCACAAAAACAGAGGCCATGCAAAATGTTTATATGGGAATCTATCAAACAGCAATTGAGCTATGGGAAAGAATCTTTTTAGAGAGCATGCGCTACAATGATCTCGAAACAATCAAAAATCAAGTGAGAGCAATTCATTCTCTCATTCAAGGTTCACTTATCCACATGGTAGCTTCAAAAGATGAAGAAAACGCTGCTAGTTATGCAGAGTTAATCAAGTTTAACCTGGAAAAAATTCTTTCTATTGAATTACCTGAGATAGAGATTTAATTACTCTGGCTGATAGCACTCTTTTGGAACAAAGTTGCTGTTGATCTTTTGAAGTTGGCCTGAATTACAGTCTTCGATTGTTGCATAAACGGCATCAGTCATGCATTCAGTGGCCTTGCTTTGTGACTCAAACCACTTGGCATTTTTGCTACACTGAAAGAAGTTTGCTCTATCAACGCAGGCCCAATGTTGCTTGACACAGTTGTAAACGAGTCCCCTTCCCAAGGCTTCATAATTGGGAGGTGAAACATATTCAATCGGTGTATCGACTTGAGGAGCAGATCCTGACGAGCTTCCAACAGCTCCACCTTCAGAAGTGCTATCACCCATTCCTGAACCAGTAGAGAATCCCTCTCCTGATCCTTCACCACTTCCACTGCCTTCACCACTTCCAAGACCCTCTCCAGAACCTGAGCCTTCCCCACTTCCACCGGAACCTTCGTTGGCAAAATTCAAATCACCACTACTGCTTGAATCACTTTGGCCATCACCACTTGAAGAATCTTCATTCATAGAAGGTTCATTTGATCCCATGGATTCCATTGGATCGTTTGACGGTTCACTTGAAGGAGTGTCCATCTGTGGTTCAGAAGGTGGAGTATCCATTTGAGGTGGTTCTGCATTTGCCATCGCATCTGGAGTTGGTACAACTTCAGGAGCTTTTTGTTCTTCTTTAGCTGCTTCTTTGGCCACTTCTGTTTTTGGTTCAGGTTTCTTTTTCTTAGGACGTGGTCTTTTCTTGAGAGGAGGTGGTGTTAAGGCCACATCGTCTTGATTCTTCAACACAAATTCATCCACTGCAAAGTAAGCACCTACGAGAATCACGACAATGATGCCCGCCATTCGCATTTTCTTTTTATTGGCGTCATCAAACTTTGGATTAATCTCGCCGGTATCCTCGTCGAAATCATCATCAATGTCATCAAGGTCTTCCTCGAGATCATCGAGAACGTCATCGCCCATTTCGAATTCAGCAGTGTCGTCATCTCCGCCACCGCCTTTTTTCTTAAGGCCTTTAACCTTGTTAACCAGATCACCAAACATGATCTTTCCCTCTTGGATGAGTGTTTATCGTTATTCACTCAACATATCGGGATAAATACCTGATAATTTACGAAGATGAAAAAACTCGCCCTCTACTGGTACATTTTTTCCGAAGTAAGTTTGTCCACTTTTCCTATCGCCCATGGGAAAGAGTTATGCCACTATCTACTTCCCTTTGCTCCAGGACAGACTCATCGAACTCTCCAAGGTTATTTTGGAAAATATTCCCATAAAGCACCGTTAGAATACGGAGTCGACTTTGAGATGAAAGAAGGCACTGCCATTCATGC
>SBGE01000003.1 GCA_006226755.1 Deltaproteobacteria bacterium
TATGATTTCATCGAAAGAAAGCTCTCTTTTGTGTTGGATTGCTTTCTGGTAATTTGTTTTGAATATTCTGTGTATTTCATAATTGATTTGATCATCGTTATTTGATTCTTTCAATGCGAACATAAGCTATAACCTTTTGTATTGAGTTTCCATCTACGTGAGATGTGAAAATCTTCCCCAGTAGAGGAACTTTTGAGATGAAAGGAAGCATTTCCTTGTTTGAACTGCTATTTGTTATATCTATGTTGAAAATATTTACTTTGTCTCCTGGGGACACAATAACTTTTGATGATTGGAGGTTTTCTTCAAAACTTGTGCTTCCATTTGATGTTGGTTTCGAAAGTCTTATCGAAAACTCACATAAAAAGTTTTTTCCTTTTGGAATTGCCTTGGTAACGATCTTTAGACCTGCAAATTTAAAACCAGTTCCTTTATCCTCCCCCTGATCAAAGGGGATTTCACTACCTAAGAGTAGTTTTGATTCTTCCCCTGGGATTACAAGGATATCTGGCTTTGCGAGAGTCAAAAGGTGCCCTTCAAGTCCACTGAAATTAAAATTATTAGTTAGAAGAGGAGATTTGAAATCGTTGTTAATCAGCGACTCTAGTTTTCCTTTGTAGTTGTCTAAACCTGGTTTTACCGTTTGATTCGTAGAGAGGACGACTTTCTTTATATCAAAGTATATCCTTAAATTACTATTTCTATCCTCAATACCTAAATTTGAAAAAGTAATGAAGTATTTCTCTTCTAAGTTTTTTTCTATATTGGGATTATTGTGATGAGAATAATTGCACTCAATCTCCAAATGTTGGATCTTGCAATCTATTGAATCAATATAGCGCTTGAGAAATTCTTCGTAGACATCTGATAGAATTTTTGACTTTAACCCTCTTCCAATTTTTATTTTGGAGATTATTTGTTCTTTGTTTTTTATGAGAATCTGTTTCACCTTCTTGAATAGTGGATACTCATAAAGAGTTCCTGAAACTTCTAAGATTGGACCTGTCAGTTTAATCTGAAGACCCATTTGTTCAAAAATTTCTCCTAATTGTACGATTTTCATGTGTCGATTCTTCTGGAGAACATAGACCTTCAAGACTTTTTTATTTTTTTGATCTTTCCAGAGAATGACTTCAGCAAATCCTAGTTTTTGACCTTTCAGTAGAAGAATCTGTTGATTGGCCGATAGCTTGTGACTCAGTGTGTCTTTGTTTGTAATGGAAAAATGGGAATGTCCTTTAAAATCAATTTCATGATGTTGTCCTTTTGAAAGGATAATTGTCGTTTTTTCAATAGTTTGACTATCAGCAAGCGCATAATTGGCCGCACAACTAACTGAAAAGAGGAGAAAAATTTTGACAGCACATGACTTAGTGGGTAAAACGTCCTCTCTAATATTGAATTGAACTGCGGAAGTTGAAAACTGGAGTGGATATATGGTTTCAAAAACACGAGTTACTAGAAATAGAAGAACTGCAAAAAAAGTAAAATCTGGTAAAAGAAGAAAGGCAGCAAACAACAATAAGGGAACAACTCCTAAGTTTGCTATCCATCCTGAAAAATAATTCATACTTAAATTCCTATATATGAGAGCTCTCATTAGAGAGCTCTTCTTTTTTTATTTCACTAAAAATTCTATTTAAAAGAGTGACATTCTTATGAATGATGGTCTGCTTTCCATTTGTGTCGATACAAATGTGAAGTAATGATTCTAGATCTCTTTCGCATTTGTCATTAAGCCGAATCGAAATTTTGCCTTCAGTAAATGGTTCTTCTTTCATCATTGTTTTAGCGAGAGATTGAATCTCAATCTGCTTGGAGGAAGGGCCAGATATAACAAATAAGTCTCTCCCGAATGCGCAGTTTAAAATGAGTAGACTAAAAAACAACTTCATAGCTCTTTCCTTCTGTCTTTTTATAATTCATATGTGGATACAGTTTAAACATTAGGGTGCCGTGCTCTTGTGGTATCTTTGAAAGCTGCTCTTTTGGGATTTCAATGTAGGCACTTGAAAACTCTGTGGGAGATTCTGGCTCTTTTTTAAGGCTATGAAGAATTGCTTTTGTAATAAGAGCTTTTTTTCCTTCTCCATAAATATCTACTTCAATAGGGAAGAGACTTTCATCTTTATCAATATAGGGAATTACTGGAAGAATGATTTTTTGATGACCAAGTGTAAGCTCTTTCCAGACTTTTTGTTTTTCTGGTTCTTTCACCTTATTGCTACTCATATTAGAAACAAAATAGAAAAATATGAAGCAAGTTGAGAGTAGAATATATCGAATTCGATATGTTTTTTTTATCTTGTCGATTCTTTCTTGTAATTTCTCTTCAATTGATTGAATTCCATTCTCTGATGAAATCGGCAATGACTTGTTCATGCTTTTTCTCCGTATATTTTTGTAATGAAATGAAAGAAGTGAGAGTTGAAAAGATTAAAGAAATCCAAAGGACGAGTTCAAAAGAGCTGAAGCCCTTTTCTGAGTTCTCTTTAAATTTATTTTTGAATTTGTAGTATCTAGGGAAATACTTTCTAGAATCTTTCGCTTGTGAAAAGATAAAAAAGTTATTTTCCAATTTTTGTTCCACTCTGTCGTTCCTATTGTTTTGTTTCGATAAAGAAGAACTAGTCCCTTCGTTTTTATCAGAGGGTTTTTATAGAATTGTGCTTTGTTTTGCACCTGACACCTGTTTTTGAAGATAGCTTTTTGCATATATGAAACATGAATGGCCTGTTGGCTGAGCTGAGCCGCTTTCTTTGAGGCCTGGGCGGCAATTCTGGTTGGAGGGTAGAGAGCTGCAGCGTTCGCTGTAATGATTATCTTATTTAGTGAATCTATTTTTTTTATAT
>SBGE01000064.1 GCA_006226755.1 Deltaproteobacteria bacterium
AATTACCCCGAAGCAAAACTAGTTATTATTTTTCCACCTTTTTTTGGAAAGATGAGAAACAATGATCTTTTTATTAAAAAATTAACTGATAACAAAATTGATGTGATTGATATGCCTCCTTTGACCGGAGATAGTTTCTACTTCCCACTAGATCGACACCTTAACAGTTTAGGTCATTTGAGACTTTCAAATGAGCTTGTTCCATATTTGTCGAAGTCTTTAAAGAACTAGCCAAACCCCTACTCCATGTTAAAATCCCTATATGCCACAAATAAAATCTACATTGGTTTATCCGCCACCTAAAGTTGTACAGCAACCTCCGCTAGGTATTGCAACTGTGGCAGGCCATTTGCGTGCCAAGGGCTTTGAAGTCTCTCAGCTTGATCTCAATTTGGATCTTTGGCTCTTAAAAAAATATAATCTTCTCTTTGATGAATCTCAAAGAAAGAACTGGGAATTTCAAGGTTTATATCTTTTCACCGTCAGACCGAAGCTCCATCGATGGATTCAAAGGTGGTCAGAATCTTTGGCCAAAGACGATTCGACAGTCATTGGATTTTCGGCCTTTCACCATAACGTACCACTTATCCTGGATATGGCTTCCAGGATAAAGAAAATCAATCCATCTAAAATCATCGTGGTCGGTGGACCACAAACAACATACGATCCCCAAAGCCTTTACGCTGACCAAATTGATTTTTTGGTGATTGGAGACGGAGAAGTTATTTTTGAAGAATTGTTAAATACACTTGATCAAGGATTACATCCCAACCAAGTTGAGGGAATTGCTTATAAATCAACAGAAGGTTGGAAAAAAACTAGTGAAAGAAAAAACACACTTGATCTTAATAAAATTGCGCCTCCCGACTTCAATGATTTCAAGTTAGCAGAATATCCCGAACTTTTTATTCCACTAGAGACTTCTAGAGGTTGTGTTTACCGGTGTACATTTTGCTCAGAAACTATCATGTTCTCACCATTTAGATTTAAAAAGGCCGAATTTACTTATAACGAAATCAAAACTCTTCAAAAGCAAGTTGGAAAGAATTCAAATTTCTTCTACTTCACTGATTCTTTGATAAATGGTCACATCAAGGAACTTGATAGACTATGCGACATCATACTTGAAAATGAAGATTATTTTCACTGGGGTGGAAAGGCCGTCATTAGAGAAAAGATGACCCGTGAGTTTTTACAAAAGCTCTACAATGCTGGCTGTCGCCTTTTGGATTTTGGTATTGAGTCCGCTGCACCAAATGTATTGAAAGACATGAAAAAATCATTCACAAGAGAGATTGCAGAACGAGTCATTAAAGATTGTCATGAAATCGGTATCAAAGTTCATCTTATGTGGATCGTAGGTTTCCCAACAGAAACAGAAGAGGACCATCAACTCTCCATGAGTTTTGTGAAAAATAATCATCAATACATCCATGCCGTTTCACCTGGATATGGCTGTACAGTTCACGATCCTAGGGCCGATCTCATGAGGAATCCTGATAAATATGGAATCTACTGGAAGTTTGGAGGTCTGATTAAAACTCCTCACAACTGGTACTCAAAAGTAACAACACCCTCCATTAGAAAAAGAAGGGTGCGTGAGTTTCATAAAATGTGTCATGATTTAAAAATGAACGTTTGGTGATCAGGCCTTTTGTCTTCCCATTGCTTGAACAAGGAAAGATCCAAGAAGCATCATCATAAGGTAGCCTAGCATCTTACTTCCACCACCTGGTCCACCATTACTTCCGCCTGAAGTATCAATTGTTCCACATCCAGCTGCTCCATCATCTTCGTAGTAAGTGTAGAGAGGTGCTGAACCAGCAGTTCCGCCCACACCAGTTGGATCATTTGCTCTGTAGTTTGGATCTGGAGTTGTAACACCAGCTTCTACAACAGCTTGATAAGCGTCTACCAAACCATGTCCACAAGTGCTGGTAGTACAATTTGAACTTGAAGGAAAATTTGCGGCCGTGTTTCGTATTATATCTCTGACCTGAGCTGGATAAAGACCAGGCTTAACAGCAAATATTAATGAAGCAATACCTGCCACATGAGGAGCGGCCATACTAGTTCCGTTCATCGTTGAGTAAGTAGCAAATCCTGGATCTTTTTGACCGGAATTGTGAGTTGAGAGAATGCTTCCACTTCCATCTCCACCCGGTGCCATGATGTCGACCTTATTTCCATAATTGGAGTAGTAAGATCTTCCTCCATTTCTATTAGAAGCGCCAACAACCAAAACTCCATTACAGTTTGCTGGAGAGTATGAAGTAAAATTCATATTTGTATTGTCATTTCCTGCGGCCACTACAACGACTGCGCCTCTAGCATTGGCCTCGTTAATGGCATTTTGCATTGTGAATGAACATGGGCCTTGTCCACCAAGAGACATATTAATAACCTTGGCCGGATTTGGGTTTGTTCCAACACCGCTCACAGATACTCCAGCGGCCCATCTCACACCGTCTGCAATATCCGATTCGTAGCCACCACATTTTCCAAGAACCCTAACCGGAAGAATTTTTGCATTCCAGTTAACACCAGCAACACCTGTTCCATTTCCTGTTTTAGCTGCAATCGTTCCTGCCACGTGTGTTCCATGCCATGAGGAATCAATTGGCCAACCTCTATAACAAGTATCTCCCCATTGAATAAAATCACCTGGATCACTTGCATCGTTATCTCTTCCACCGCCATCATTGGAAAAATTTGGATCAGAAATTAGATCAGCTCCAGGCAGTACTTTTCCATCTAGGTCAGGGTGTGAAGTTATTCCTGTATCAACAACCGCGACTACAGTAGAAGAACTCCCGAGGGTAACATCCCATGCCGCCGGAGCATTGATTCCATAGTTTTCAAAATAATGCCATTGTTGATGATAAGATTGATCTTCTATTGTCCCGCCATCACCTGGCTCATAGAAATGATTGAAGACTCTATCTTCTTCAACATATTCAACTTCTGGATTTGAAGAAAGCTCGGCCTTCATCTTTTCGAAGTCTGAATCACTATTGGTTTTGATAATCACTCGATCAAGCCCAGTACTTTTAGATACTGCCTGAAAGCTGGCCTTAGAAAGGGCCTTATCCATTTGACCGCTTTTGTATTTAACGATCAGTCTTTTTTTGGCGTGAGCATCAACAGAGAACACGACGGCGAGAACCACGAACAGGGGTGTCCATTTTTGCATTTCATCATCCTTGATAAAATTCTTCTTCCTAAAGTAAGGGCCAATCCTAAGCCCTGCTTTTATATTTGCGATTCTCGTGCCAAAAACAAGCTATGTGATATCAACAACTTATATAAAAGCGCAGTGACACTGGTGCCACTGTTTCATCTTACACGTGGTGCCAAGGCAAAGATATTGGGGTAATCGCTACCCGTCGGGTATTTAAATCGCTGAAAGTACGGTGGTCATTGAAGTTTGGAAGTTTGGGACTAGGAAGGTTTTGATTAAAGAAGGTTTCCGTCCCTGGCAACCTTCAATAAAAAAAGCACCTCCGAAGAGGTGCTTATTATCGAATTATTGATTGGCAAGGATATCCATGAGCTTTTTGATGTTGGTGATTCTTGTTACGTCCTCACCTCTACATCCTTCATTCGTACACTCTTTAGGTACTCTACAACCTTGGTTGTAATCGTATACATAGTCAGTCTCTCCTCTTACTAGGATTCCTTCAACTTGACCTGTTTTAGCGTCGAATACTGCTGATCCAGAGTTACCACCGAAAGTATCGAGGTTAGACTGGAAGAATACCGCATTTGTGTTGTCTCTAACGATTGCACCATCAGCAACTTTAGTAGGAAGACCAGTTGGGTGTCCGATAACAACCAATTCTGTTCTATCAGCAACTTTACCTTCAGTTCTTACTGTAAGAACTTTTCTGTCAGTCACTTTTCTATCTAGTCTGATAAGAGCGAAGTCGTCTTGTGAACTTCTGTCTAGTGATTGTTCGATGATTTCAGAACATCCGTAAACAGCAGTTTTTTCAACTTCTACTCTGGCCTTGTCCACAGTGGCAGACTTAACAGCGAAGTCAAATACCCATTTGTATGATCTACAGTCACCCATGCTTCTGATACAGTGACCAGCAGTAACAAGTAGGTCTTCACCAACTAGGAAACCTGAACAGTTTGCAGCAGTGATTTGGTCAGCAAATTTAGCTGTAGCACAGATACCTCTTTGCTCAAGAGTTGAACCTGTAACAACGGCCATTGTACCGTCCATATTGATTGAACTTCCGCTAATCATTGCGGCAGTTGATTTTGATAGTTCGTAATGCAACGAGTCAGTGGTCTCAAAGACGTCCAGTCTGTCATCTTCACCGTAAATAACTTTGTTATTTGCAGCTTGTGCGCTTAGAGAAAGGACCAATGCTGTTGTAACAAGTAGGATCTTCCTTAATGTCATGCTCTTTTCCTTTTGTGTAGTTGCCATGTTTGGTTCGATTTGGTTGCTGGCATTAAACACTATGAAAAAATTACATGACAACTTACATCTTCTTACAGTTTTTGTCGGATATTTTGCGACTATAAATAGCTGATATAACTAAGTTTGATGCGGCTTACCCGAGTTTGAAAGTCCGACTTTCTTGATTTTTATGGTGCAAATCTAACAATTGAATCAGAAAAGTGTGAAGATTATTGGATTTTTGCAGTAAATTTCCATTCTCTTTGGTCATAGTCTTTGATCAAAATATAAGAATAGTCCTCATTTTTACGAGATTCGATTTGGACATCGTTTCCCTTACCATAGCGATAAGCAAAGAACTGAAGACGATTTTGAAGCTCTAACAGCTCTTCAGGGTCTTTCACATAAAAATCCATAATGGAGGAGGGGCCACGTTCTGTTTGGGCCTGATCGAGGATCAAAAGATTAACAGAATCTGCCTTCAACCCTATGCCCTCGCCTACGGGATGAATTTCGGCCTCAAAAACTTCTGACAATAACTGCCCTAGTTTTTCCTTGTGACTTGAATAGAGAATCACTTGAGCTAATTGCATGCTCTTATTATATAAAAAAAGGCTCCCGAGTGGGAGCCTAATTTATGAAATCATGTCTTTTGGTTTTATTGAGTAACCAAATCTCCAAGTAATGATCCAAAATCAAATTCTGGAGTCACAGGAGCTTCTGGCTCATCAGGAGTCATCCCCGGAACTAGCTCAGGAATAACTGTAATTCTTGTCACGTCCTCACCTCTACAAGAGTCGTTTTCACATTTGTAAACTCTCTTACAACCAAGGTTTGGATCGGCTTCGTAGTCTCTTTCCCCACGAACAAGAATACCTTCAACTTCACCTGTTTCAACGTTGAATACAGCCGAACCTGAGTTTCCACCAAACGTATCCAGGTTGGCATTGAAGTAGAAATCAGAAACGTTACTTCTTACGTTTGCACCGTCAGCGATCATAGTTGGTAGACCAGATGGGTGACCGATAACAACGATTGGAGCACCTTCTTCAATTTGTCCTGACATTCTGAACTTTAGAGGCTCTCTGTCTTCAACAACTCTATCAAGTCTTACAAGTGCATAATCGTTTTTAGAAGTATTAGAAAGTTGCATTGAAACAACTTCTTTACACTTATAAACATCTTTCTTAGCTACAACTGCTTCAGATGAGCTCGTTGCAGAAGCTGTTGTGAAACCAAAAACCCATTGGTACTCATCACAAGGCTTTTTGTCTGGGTTCCAAAATGATGGCTTCATACAGTGACCAGCAGTCACGAGAAGATCTGGACCAACTAGAAAACCTGAACAGTTTCCAGCTGTAATCGTGTTAGCAAATTTTTCGTCTTCACAAACACCAATGAAACTATCTTTTAAAGACTCTCCAGAAATTTTGATCATTTCTGAACCTTCTTCAGCAGAAAGCTTCTTGTTTTCAATTTGGACAGCTGTTGATTTTGACCATTCTACGAATTTGGCCATGTCAGATTCGGAGGCAGAGACTCTATTGTCTTCACCATAAATGACTTTGTTTCCAGCTTGAACATTCACACTAAGCAGAAGTGCCAAGGCACCTACACCAACAAATAACTTCTTTTTGGTTTTGATCATGTATCCCCCTCGATTAAAACCTGAACATCGCTACATTTAAGTTGGGGGACAATAGGCCTGTTTTGAATTTGAGTAAACGAAGTCAAGCACTTGATGTAAGAGTTACAGGAAACTCATGTTAATTTATTGTTAACTTTCATACAAAAACTTACATCGCTTTACAGATTGAAACAGGGAAATGTCATGCAATCTTATAACTATCTGATTTTGTTGAGTCACTGAATGTTGCCAAAATGTCAGAATGGCCGCATGGGCCTGTTCTGAGCGTTTAAACTGCTCTTCTCTTGTAAGATCAGGGGCGCTCAGTTGTCTAAGAAAACTTTTTTTACTGATACCAAGTAACCATGTTTGGCCTGGGCCAAGATCTTCAATAAGAGAGGGTATCAACGAGATCAAATCCAAATTTTGTTGATAATCCTTAGAAAATCCAAAACAAGGGTCAAACCAGACTGTATTTTCTATTCCTTTCCCTTTAAACCAATTCTTCGCTTCTTCAAAATACTCTACGAGATGTTTTTTTAATTCAACTCCATAATAAGGACACAGATAGTCCATATGATGTTGAGTCGATTTTCTATCTGGAGCTAGATTATGTGAATAAACATATGTGATATGGGGATTACAGAGAAGAAAATCTTCAAGCTTACTATCGAGTGCACCTGAGACATCGTTGAAAACAACTTGTTTATGATCGAGTTTCCCTGAATTCATAAGCTTTTCCATAACTTCAACCTTATAAGTATCAATGGAAAGCCCTTCATCAGCTTCTAGATCCTTTAGTATGGGATAAAGAAGTTCTTCAAATCTTTTCATCTCATCTTCAAAAGAGACGGCCTTATTAAACGGCGCAGTCGATTCAGCTCCGAAATCGAAAAGTTTACAATTATCAGTTCTCATCTTTTGAATTTGTTGAGAGACAAGATCATGGGAGGATAGTTTTCCTCCGTCACTAAAAGAATCGGGGGTCAAATTTAAGACCCCCATTGATTGAAATGAATCAGTAAAATACATGTGATCAGGCCGGAGTTGGATCTTCTCCAGGAAGTTTACCAGAAAGAGTTGAAGTACCTTCTTTTTCTTCTTTCTTTTCCTCTTTTACTTCTGATCCGCCAGTCGGACCTTTGGTATCATTGACGATAGGAACGCCGATATCTTTTCCATCTACCAGATCTTTAACTTGGGCGTAATCAAGAGTTTCCCATACAATTAACCCTTCTGCCACACGATCCAGGGCCTCACGGTTATCGTTAAGAATTTTTAACGCCTGCTGATGGTTGCGTTTGATGATTTCATCAATTTCCTTATCGATATCTTTACCTGTTGTTTCAGAGTAATCAAGAGCATCACCTTGCCCGGCACCAGAAAAAGCGTAGGCCTGAGCTTTTTGAAAACTTCTTGGTCCCATAGCTTCTGACATACCCCAGTTACAAACCATATTGTGTGCAAGTGTTGTCGCTCTTTCAATGTCGTTAGATGCACCATTAGTCATTTCATTAAAAACGATTTCTTCAGCACATCGACCACCCATTAAGAAAGCAATAAAGTTTTCGGCCTTGGCCCTTGTAAGATTATGCATATCCTCATTAGGAAGAGTTTGAGTAACACCGAGAGCTCCTCCACGTGGCATGATAGAAACTTTGTGAATAGGATCAGTGTGAGGAAGATTCATACCAACTAGTGTGTGACCAGCCTCATGATAAGCTGTGACTCGTTTCTCTTTATCAGAAATCACCATAGATTTTCTTTCAGGTCCCATCAAAACTTTATCTTTTGCTGTTTCAAAGTCACCGATATCAAGTTTCTTCTTATTAAGCCTAGCTGCATTCAGAGCAGCTTCGTTAACCAAGTTGGCCAGGTCAGCACCTGTAAAACCAGGAGTACCTTTTGCGATGACTTCAAGATCAACATCTTCGTGAAGTGGAGTTTTCCTAGCATGAACTTTAAGAATTCCTAGTCGTCCTCTCACATCTGGAGGTCCAACCATCACTCGTCTATCAAAACGACCAGGTCTTAAAAGGGCCGGATCAAGAACATCAATTCTGTTAGTGGCCGCAATGAGAATGACTCCCTCATTTGATTCGAACCCATCCATTTCAACAAGAAGTTGGTTAAGTGTTTGCTCTCTTTCATCGTGACCACCACCTAGACCTGCACCTCTATGCCTACCAACGGCATCGATCTCATCAATAAAAATGATACAAGGTGCATGCTTCTTTCCTTGGTCAAAAAGATCTCTTACTCTTGAGGCACCAACACCCACAAACATCTCAACAAAATCAGAACCTGAAATTGAAAAGAATGGAACATCAGCTTCACCGGCGACGGCCCTTGCAAGAAGAGTTTTACCGGTCCCTGGAGGACCTACAAGAATAACCCCTTTAGGAATTTTTCCACCGAGGTTTGTATATTTCTTTGGATCTTTAAGAAAGTCGACGACTTCTTTCAGTTCTTCTTTGGCCTCTTCAACTCCTGAAACATCGGAAAAGGTTACTTTCTTTTCACTTGGTGAAAGCATTTTTGCTTTTGATTTTCCAAAGCTCATGGCCTTTCCACCACCAGCTTGAATTTGACGTAAAAAGAAATAGAAAATGACAATCAAGAGGATCATCGGTCCCCAGTTAATCAAGAGACTGGCAAAGAATGTAGGTTTATCTTCTGCTTTGAAATTGGGAATGATTCCGTTGTCTCTCAAAAACTTATGAGTGTAATCCCCTGTATCTCCGGTTAAAAAGAAATACTTATAAGGCTTATAGTTTTCAACGTACTCACCAGTAATTGTATTTTTACCTTTAAAAGTAACTTCTTTAACTTTCTTGGCTTCAATTTCTTTGACGAACTCAGAATATGTAATTTCTCGATGTCCTTTCTTTCCTTCCGTGGCCACTTTGGCGATTAGGGCCATCATCAGAATGACGACAATCCAGAGAGTGAGAGTTTTTTGTTGAGGCTTCATTCGGGTTCCTGTTTTTTAAGTCATTAACTTTAAAGGAAGAAATCATTCCTTTTTCTTCCAATATAGCCTTTTATTTTAAAAAATCAGGACGAGAGAAGCAAGTGAGCAAAGGTCGTAAATCAATGAGAATCGAAGTTTTGAAGAAAACAAAATGACACATTGTCCGTTAACGCACGCCCCTTTCTATAACTCATTGCACGAGTAAAAGTCTGAAAATAAACACCCCTTTGCAAAAGGAGTTCAGTACTTTTTGGAAAAAGCTTATGAGGCGTTTTCATTGCTGGACCAAAATGCTTCGGGGCATTTTTATCGGTTGAAAGAATTAAGAAAGGAAAAATTCCGGGTAATGGGTAGTCAGTCTTTGGCCTAACGAGATCACCTTCAGGAATATCCGAAGCAACAAGGCTCGCCAAAATATCTGCATCTAGAAGCGCCAACTTAGGAAGATTGTCCACATGAATAAAGTAAAACAATCCCTTATCCATATATCCCTGAACACCTCCAGAAAATTTCATAGGTCCCTTTTTTCCATTTTCTTGGGCCTCAATCATCTTCTCTACTTGTAAACGTAATGTGCCACGCTCTGACAAACTTAATTCTTTTATCAAATCAACAAGCCACTCAACTCCACCAATGAATTTAGAATTTGAATTAGCACAGTAAATACCAACTCCACCAAATTGATCTTCAAAGCGTTGCCATTGATGAGTTGTTTGCTTCAAACAATGACGACCACTTTCAAGAGCTAATTTATTGGCCCTTGAAACATAATTCTTAAGGTAGCTTGGGTAACGCTCCTTAATTTTAGGAATCAAAATATGCCTTACATAGTTACGCTCATAATTTAAATGAGTATTAGATGGATCGATCAAAAAGGGAATTCCAAGTGTACCTAAAGCATCTCTAATCTGACGTGAAGTCTTACACATCAATGGTCTAATCAAATTACCATTGCGCACAGGAATTCCCAAAGTTGAATCAAGTGATGATGTTTTGAACTGCTGCATCAGACTCCATTCAAAACTATCATCAATATGTTGCCCAAGTGCTATGGCATCAAATTTTGAAATACGATTAGAAAAACAATTCTGTCTGGCGGCCCGGGCTTTGGCCTCGAAATTGTCACCCGAAGTTAAACCTAGTTCAATGACTTCCAACGGAAGATTCAATTTAGAACAAAAATCGCGAACAAACTCAGCTTCATCTTTTTGTTCAGCTCTATTCCCATGATTGAAATGGAAGACAGAAAGCTTTTTGATCACACCAAGATCTAACGCTTCTTTCAAAACTAAAGTCAGAAATAAACTATCGGCTCCACCACTTAAGGAGACGTGTACACAAAGGTTAGAAGGCCAAAGGTTATGCCGATCACAAAAGCTTAAAACATGGGCGGCCCTCTTCTTGAAAAAAGGGCGCTGGAGTCTGGCCTGTAAATCTTCCTTAGATAGCTGAAATTTCATGTAGTGATTTTTAGTCACTCCTCTATTGACAGTCAAATGGAGTGACCTTATTATGGCCAAACCTTTGAAATTGGTACGGCTTGGTAGCTCAGTTGGTGAGAGCGTCGGATTCATAACCCGAAGGTCGGCAGTTCAACTCTGCCTCAAGCCACCATTCAATTTACACCAAACATTTCATCAAGACATTTTTTTGCCAGAACGAATGGATAGCTAAAGCCATTTTTATGTAATCCTGTAAGGGCGTATATATTTTCGGTCCCTTGAATTTTCCCTGCAATGGGCATGCGCTTTCGACCTCTCAATCTGGTTCCATTATCTACTTCACCATCTTTAAATTCAGGTAAAAAGTTATGAACTTTTTTATAATCTAAATGCCATTCAACCAGTGTTTTAAAATCTATACCTAATTCATTGGCAGGATTGGTAGTTCCTCCCAACAAAAAAAGATGCTCTGATTTACGGTAAATAAGGTTGGCCTTACCTATTGTGTGAACCCAAGATGTATCAGCTTGATAATTTCCTGCTGAACATCTCCAAAAAGAGCCAGGTCTTTCTACAAAACCCTTTTTGAATTCATCGTTTAGATTTTTAATCATCACATAAGGGAACCCTGCTCCGCAGGCCAACACAACTTTTTTCGAACATATATCTTTGTCCCTGAAAGAAAGAGTAACATTATCTGAATTTTCTTGAACTTGCTCGAGGTGTGAACGGATATAAGTGATGTGTTTAGACTTATTTTTTTTATCAAACCAATTTAAAAAAATTTTAGGGGAAATAAAAAAATGAGGAGTAGATTCTGTGAAAGAATCTTTATACAGATGTCCTTCTTCTACTCCATCAGGTTTTTCACTATTCACAAATGATTCAAAGGCCAGCCATGAATCAACTACTAATTGACCCAACTCTCCAGTTCCTTCGACTTGCTTGGCCACGGCCACATGAGATGTCGTTTTGATGCTACACGACGGATACAGCGGAGATTCTATGACACACACAGTTTTATGGGGATAACTCTTTAAAAAGAAAAAGAGAAAAACTTTTGAGGCTATACCATTGCCCACGATTGTGACATCATAACCCTCTTTTTTATTCAACACAGACATATTGATTAAATAACAATTTCACCAAGGGGTGTCTATAATGAGTCTGAATGCTGATTCTTTAACTTTTGTCATGAAAGAAAGTGGTCTTAAGGCCGCGAATGTTCAATCTGTTCTCTCCTTATCTGTAGAGCAAAATTGTACCGTTCCTTTCATTGCCAGATACCGTAAAGAAGCAACAGGTGGTCTAGACGAAGTCCAAATCAGAAGCATTCTTGATCATTATGAAAATTACCAAGAAAGAGAAAAGCGACGAGAGTACATACTCGAAACCATCAAAAAGATGGAAAAGCTCACACCCGAACTCGAAAAACAGATCAAGGCCGCAGAAACTCTAAATCAGCTTGAAGATATTTACGCTCCTTATAAGAGCAAACGAAAAACCAAGGCCCAGCTGGCCAGAGAAGCAGGACTCGGAGATCTTGCAGATAAAATTCTGGCCAACCAAGTCTCGGCTGATGAGTTTGCTAATTCATTAAGCGGCCTTATCAATAAAGAACATAAATTTGAAACTGAAGAAAAGGTTGAGCAAGGGATTCAAGACATCATTATTGAAACTATGGCCAATGACACTGAAGTCAAAGAAGTTCTGCGAAAAGATTGCTGGACTCGGGGTCAGTTTACTTCATCTAAGCGAAGTAAGGCCGAAGAAGTTGAAGATTATTTGAAATATAAAGATTACTTCGAATTTTCACAAAAAGTTGAAGATCTCAAAAACCCAAAAAATGCTCATCGCTTTTTGGCCATGAGAAGAGGAATGACTCAAAAAGTTCTCAAAATTCAACTTCAGTATGAAGAAACAGATGCGCTCAATACACTTGAGGCCACCTATTATCCAAACGGGAGACATAGTCTTCATGAAATGATGAGTAAGTGTGCGACAAAAGCGTGGACTCAATATATTCATCCAAGTCTTGATTTAGAATTCAAATCCGAATTGAAAAAGGAAGCTGACGAATCGGCGATCGATGTCTTTGGAGTTAACCTAAAGAACCTTTTGCTACAACCCTATCTTGGTTCAAAAACTGTTTTAGGGATAGATCCAGGAGTAAGAACCGGTTGTAAACTTGCACTAGTAGATGAAACAGGGAAATTTTTAGTTGATACAGTCATCTACCCTTTTCAACCTAAAAATGAAGTCGACAGAAGTGCTCAAATTGTTCAGGCCATGATCGAACAATTCAAAATTGGACATATTGCAGTTGGAAATGGAACAAATGGAAGGGAAACTCTTTCATTCCTTGAAGAGTATGTACCAGCTGTCAAACAAGACAAATGCAAGGCCACTTTAGTGAATGAAGATGGTGCCAGTATCTATTCCGCCAGTGACATCGCTAGAAAAGAATTTCCAGACAAAGACCTTACAGTAAGAGGCGCTATCTCAATTGCCAGAAGGTTTCAAGACCCACTCGCTGAACTAGTAAAAATTGATCCTAAATCAATTGGAGTCGGGCAGTATCAGCACGACGTAAACCAGGCCAGACTAAAGAAGAAACTTGAAGGTGTTATTGAAAACTGTGTGAACTACGTCGGTGTGGACCTTAATACCACTTCTGCTCCTCTATTGAGCCATATCTCTGGTATTGGCCCAACTTTGGCAGGAAATATCATCAAACATAGAGACAAAAAAGGAACTTTTAAAAATAGAAAAGAACTTTTAGAAGTTTCTAGATTCAGTGAAAAAATATTTGAACAATCGGCCGGGTTTCTTCGTATTTACGGAGGAGAGCATCCGTTAGATGAAACATTTATTCACCCAGAGCGATACAAAGAACTCGAAACATGGGCCTCGAAGAACGGTAAAGACCTCTCGACACTAAGAAAAGACAACGATGCCATTGAGCTTTTGAAAAAAGACAAAACATTCAAAGACGCTGTTGGTGAATATACTTTTGATGACATCATCAAATCACTAACAGCACCTGCTCAGGATCCTCGTACAGAATTTAAATCAACAAATTTTAGAAAAGACACCAAATCCATCGATGATCTCAAAGAAGGTCAGTGGTATCCAGGTGTTGTAACCAACATTACAAACTTTGGCGCATTCGTGGATATAGGAATCAAAGAAAATGGACTCCTTCACATCAGTCAAATGGCCGATAAATTTGTCGATAATCCGATGGAAGTTTTAAAAGTCGGTGAAGCGGTCGATGTCAGAATTTTGGAAGTCGACAGAGAAAGAAAAAGAATTTCACTCAGTCGTAAAAAAGATGATGGACAAGGCTTTGTCAGCTCTGGACCGGCGACGACTGGGCGAAAACCAAAGCAAAGAGAGCAAACTACTGAGCTCAAAAATAATGCGTTCGCAGCTTTGAAAAACTTTAAAGTTTAATTTTGTTTTTTGAATTTTTTTAGAAATTCCTCTTTTTCTTTGAGGTATTTCTTCTCTTCTTCAGACAACTCCTTCACTTCAGGAGTTGCTGAAGGTTCGGGAACTGGAGTGCTTTCGGCCTGGGCTTTTTTTGCGGCTTCTTTGGCCAATTCCTCATTTCTCTTTTGTCTTTTTTCAACCAAGGCCTTGAATTCAGCATCGACATCTTGAACTGGTGCTGAATTAGATTTTTTAAATCCTGTGGGCATCTCGATTTTTTCACCTTTGGCCTTCATATCTTCAACGAACTTTACATCCCACTTATTTGGCTTGATTTTACCTTCTCTAATTTGCTCTTGCCTTCTAAGCATGATCTCTCTTTTTTGTGCTTTGATTTTATTTACAATAGATTGTTCTTCATTACTTAAAGGTGAGTTATCAACCTCTTGCCCATAGAACAATTTTGGAGTGGGAACAGGAGTAGGTTGATTCGTTTGAGAATTCGCAACAGCATAGAACAACGCCACGAAAATAAAGAGATAAGTTCTCATAATCACGTCCAATTACCGACTTTTTTATTCAGTCTATTTAAGATCTTTTCATCATTATTTTACCCTAAAAACCGATAAGTTGGGGATGCTGAAACAATCTTCCATTTTACTTATATTACTCCTGCTTTTTCAGTCATGTGGTGGCTCTGGTGGTGGCGGCGGAGGAACTGGTGGACCAGGAGATAGTGGAAACACCCCCTTTCAACCTGATGGACCAAGCAGAGATGATTATACTGTACCCTCGCCTATAGACGCTCTGGCCAATTATCAATGGCACTTAGACAACAAAGGCCTCAAATACTATACCCAAATCAGCAACACCGTCGGTGAAGACATTAATCACGAAACGGCCAGAAACAATGCATGGTCGGGACATGGAGTCTTGATTGCTGTTAGTGACAACGGAACCCAGACTTCACATCCAGATTTATTTTCAAATATACTTTCTCAATACGAGAGAAATTATTCATCTGATGACCCCGGTGCTTGGCACTCATCTGCCTATCCTAGTGGAACTGATGCTTCGTCGGCCCATGGGACAGCAGTTGCTGGTCTTATTGCAGCGATTGACGGTAACAGTGAAGGTGGTATGGGGGTTGCTCCTAGGAGTAAGCTTGCAGTTTTCAGATATGTGGGGACAGGTGGTAATCTCAATAAAGCAATTGATCAGGCCAACGGACCCTTTCATATTTTTAATTATTCTTATGGTAGAAGCAGTTGCAGTTTTATTGATCTACCTCAATCTCTGATCGATCAATTCAAATATGGTGTTGAGAATTTACGAGACGGAAAAGGCGCCATTTATGTTAAGGCCGCTGGAAATGAATACATCTCAGGACTCGATGATTGTGTCGATGGGGCGCAAGGAAACTACTATGGTAATGCCAATCTCGAGGAAGAACACTCTACACCCTATATGATTGTTGTGGGTGCATTTAATGCTGATGGAATATCCTCCAGCTACTCTACGCCAGGATCAAGTCTATGGATTGTGGCGCCAGGTGGAGAATTCGGAGTTGATAGGGCCGCGGTCATATCAACAGACTTGGTGGGTTGTGATAGCGGAATGGCCAACAGTAATACTAGTTATACAGACTTTGATAAAGG
>SBGE01000132.1 GCA_006226755.1 Deltaproteobacteria bacterium
GTTTTCATCCCATTGAGTTGAAAACTCTGTCGCATAAACATTGAATGTCATAAATAAAATGATCAAAAACTTCAAAATTTCCTCATTATATTATTACATCCTGTCGGAATTGTGATCTTTTGGGATATCGAACAAAGATTATCATGAGCAGGACCCATTGAATGATTAGATCTGATTATTAATGGCTTACTACAATCTTTTACTTTTACTTCAAAGTGATTGTCCCAAGGTCCTTTGTGTATTGATAGTATTGGCGATTTGACTGTTGCATTTACTAAATCTGCAATTTTCTCTTCACAAAAATCTTTTAGGCATCGCTTTCCTTTGCGAAGACGTCTAACACATCGTTTTGGAATTTCTCCAAATCTTCTATATGTCTGAAGAACGTATGATGGATTGGCTTCCCAGCTCCTAGGGATATTGTGAGGATCTTTCAATCCGGTGTAGAGACGAATGAGAGCTCTAGCAGCGAAATAATATGGTCCGACCTGAGGAGCAAGAGTTGAAAGACTTCCAACAACTGACTCAAAATTAATTGAACAAGAAGCACAGCCAGAGAAATTCGCTGAATCATTATCTCTAATGTCACTTCCGGAGAAAGCAATCAAATCATTATCAGAATTCTGAGTACAAGCACTGACGCTAATTCCAGCAAATCGATATGTATTATATGGATTGAGATCTGATGGAGTCACTGAAACTGAACAAGGAACTCCTAACAGAGGACCAAAGTCAGCGATCAGGGATGCATTTAAACCACCTCGATCATAGTTTGGATCGAATTCAATCTTTCCATCGGCCACAAGCTGATTGAAAGATACAACATTACCAGGTCTTAAATTGAATCGTGTGTAAATTGCACCAGGCATATACACACTAAGGGCAGCCTGGGCGATATCTGAAAAGAAATTAAAGAGTACTGCTCTCGTTTTGTACCAAGGATCGTAAACCTTACAAGCCGTTCTTTCAGCATAAGGATTGAAAAGATCTGGAGATTGAACAGATTGCCCCAGTGTAAAGAAAGTCGCTCCATACTTAGTAACCGCATAAAGATCGACAATGCTTTGGAGAACTTTTCTAGCACAATGAGCTGGATGGTAGCAGACTACATCATCAGCATTTTGAGAGCTATTGTAATTACTGTAAGTAAGCCAAGGTTTTTGACCTTCACTCAAAACAGCAGCTGCATAGGCATCACGCTGACTTTCAAATTTATTGTCATAAACTTTTTCAACATACCATGGCGAGTAACCTTTCCGATCCAGTTCAAACTCGTCATCCCAAATCTGTCTTTGTTCCAAAGATCCACAAAACTTAGTAACTAACCCTGCCAATTCTTCATAGTAATCGACATACTCTTTTACTTTAAAGTGAGCTATCTGATCACCAATTCCATCAACAAGAGTGGTTTTACCAAGCAGATCAAGGTCGCCTCGAACTGTTGAAAAATCTCTGTGGTGAGTGAAATTAAATTCGGCACAAAGATAGAACAACTCGTTCTTCATCTTGGCATCACTAGAACTCAATTCGAAGGTTTTTCTAAACTGTTCTTCAACAGCTTTAAAAAGTTTATCTTTATTAACATTGACCAAGGAGATATTGAGAAAATTTAAAGCTCCGATTAGCTTTTTCTTCATTACCCCACGGGCCTTGGCCATATTATCTTGAAATCTTTCCGCCCATTGATGAGCTCCAGGAAAGTTTCCTAGATCAAGAATATCATTGTTAACATCTGTAAATCGGTCATCGAGCATATCTCCTGTTGGACCATCCGGGAGACTATTGAGGACATCGTGATCACCGGAACGAAATTCATCTTTGGCGAATTCTCGAAGTACATTCTGAGTAAGAGTATCACTATTACATTTAGCAGGGGCCATGCCTTTACAGCCATTTGGAAAAAGCATCAGGCTTTCTTCCAATACGATCCCCTTCATTATATTTCCAAATGGGAAAGCCATTTTTTCAACTTCTGGAGCGTTTCTCCAGGCCCAACTCAAAAAGAGCTTGAGACTGTGCCAATGATCGAAGCCTTTGCGATTCCAATACTTTTCTCGAATCTCAGAAGTTTCAAATTGAAAGAGAGCAACTTTTAAACTTTGTTGCTTTTCATAATCGTGACAGCCTGTCATGTACTCAGGAGCTTTGTAAGCGGCCTCAGCCATCAGATTAAAGAGTTTCTGATTGGGTTTAGTTCCAAATAGATGAGCTTGAAGTGGAGTAAATTTCTGTAAGTAATGGCAAGTTAGTCCCTTATCGGCCAAATCCTTTGAGATTTCACGCTCTTTCCAGAAATGATCATCTGTAAAATGATCTACTTTCATCACATTAGATTGAGTACCGGCTTTCCATATCTTTTCCAGATAATCATCCAAACCATGACAGTATTCATTACTTTTACAGTTCTGCATGTAGAACTTGTAACCTCTTGGAATATCTTCACCAGTTGAATCTGAAGGAAGAAGAGGTAGCTGCCCATTGATAAGTTTACGATGAATTAACTCTACGAGCTCATAAGCGGTCTTTCTGAATGTTTTAATACCTAATTTCACTACAGTAGAGGTATTTTCGTTTCGAGCTTGAGCTAGTCTATACAGACTTCGACCTAGATCGAGGTTACTCAACATCATATGAAAAGATTGTGTTGGTAACTGAGAATCCGTGGCACAACGTGCACGGTTAGAGAACCGAAGTGGTCTAAGCTGAAACTCTGGAGGGTTCACGGAACCCTTTACCCAAGCATCGCTCAGTCTTTTATCATCTTCTGCAAATCCATTTGTGAAACATGTAAAGAGGAATAGAACTAAAGGAAAGATCTTATTCATTACGTATAGATTATTT
>SBGE01000184.1 GCA_006226755.1 Deltaproteobacteria bacterium
AGGAAATGTAACTTCTCATAATGGCTTGGCCATTGGTCACTTTGGGCAGACCAACATCAATCGACTTCATCTGAAAAATACCGTTCAACAGGAAATTCAAGCTGAAAATGCTGACCTTTCTTACACAGAGGTTCGAAGTATCTGTGGAGCCATGATATTTGAAGGCGATCTTGCTGATAAGAAAATTGAAGTCCTCTCGGGTGGGGAGCGATCTCGTGTGATGCTCGGAAAGATTCTTGCTCACAAGACGAATTTACTTTTATTGGATGAGCCAACCAACCACTTGGATATGGAATCTATTGAGATTCTAAAAGATGAAATCAATAATTATGAGGGTGCCTGTGCAGTCGTAACTCACAGCGAAGGTTTTCTGAGAGATGTCGTAAATAAATTGATTATTTTCAGAGAAGGTGGAGCTGAATTCTTTGAGGGAAGTTATGATGACTTTTTAAGAAGAGTTGGTTGGGAATCTGAAGATGAAACTCTTGAAGACGATTTTATCGAAGTTAAAGAAGTACCCAAAGAGAAGATTTCAAGAAAAGAATACAAGCAGCGACGACAGGAAATCATTCAAGAAAGAAGCCGTGTTTTGGGACCATTGAAAAAAGAAATGGACACAATCGAAGAAGAAATCTTTCAGGGCGAAGAAGAAATTGATGCTTTGAATGTCGAAATGCTTAAGGCCTCAGAAGCGGCTGATGGAAAACTGATAACAGAGATTTCTCAAAAAATAGGAAAAATTCAAATCCATCTTGCTGATAAATATGATCGGTTGGACGAACTTCATAATCAACATGATCCCAAAGCAAAGGAATTTGAACGACAATTGAACGAATTGGAAGAGATGATCTGATGGAAATTAAGAGAGCTGTAGAAATTCAACTTGATCGTGAACAACTCGAAAAAATATTTTTTGATAATTCTTTGATTAAAAGTTTTAAGAGTGTCGACGAAAGAGAAAAATTTTTCAATAGATGGTGTGGCCAGTATTTACAAAATTATCCTACTCAATTTTATCTGGCTTTGATTGATGGAAAGATGGTGGGTTACCTTGCTGGACATACTAATTCAACCAAGGCCTTAGACGAGTTTAAAATACCTGGGTATGACCTCTTCAAAGAATACTATGATCAGTTCCCTGCACATTTGCATATCAATTGCGATATTCATCACCAAGGAATGGGGATTGGAAAGAAGCTTATGAACACTTACATGGATGAACTTAAAGACAAAGACGTTCCAGGAGTTCATATCATCACAAGCATTGGGGCCAATAATTCTGGTTTTTATGCGGCACTAGGGTTCGATATCATCGACTTTCGTGAACTCAAAGGTTCAAAGCTCATCTTGATGGGGAAGAAACTCTAGCGTTTTAGTAATTTTTTTACAATGAGAGGAAAAAGACCAAGCAGCATCAGTGAAATGATGATGTCTGGAGAAATAATGTCTTTTGTTGATTCAATCTGAGAAAGTTGAACTCCGGCGTTAACGTAGATGATAGAGCCTGCGAGCATACCAAGCTGACTAGTAAAAAAATAAGTAGGAATTTTTATGGGAGTCAGACCCATTAAAAGATTGATCATAAAAAAGGGAAAGATAGGTATAAGGCGCATGGAAAAAAGATAGAAAGCACCTTCTCTCTCCATACCTTCATTTACCTTTTGAAGTTTCTCCCCAAATTTATTTTGGACCCAGTCTCTAAAAAGATAACGAGACCCCAGGAAAGATAGAGTAGCGCCTATCGTGGAGGCGAAGCTAATAATAATCAATGAAGTCCAAAACCCAAAGATTCCAGCACCTGCCAGAGTCATTATAGTAGCTCCAGGAATACTCAATGCCGTTATAAGAATATAAGCCAGAAAATAAAGAGAGAGAGTAAGGGCCATATTTTGTTCATGATACTTCATCAAACGCATTTGATTTGTCTTGAGATAATCGAGAGTCAGATACTGACTCAGATCAAATACAAAGAATGAAGTGATGAGAAGAATGATGAATAGTACGATTAAAATTCTAGTTTTCAAGACAAAAAAATCCCCGGTTGCCCGGGGATTATTTTATTAAAGTTTGGAAGCCAGTTCCAGAGCTTTTTCAAGATCGATTCTTCCGCCTGAAGCGACCTTGCCATTATATCGGGACGACTTGGTTACAGTGTCCATCAATACTTTTTTGAGCTCAACTGGTGTGAGGTCTGGAAAGTGAGAAAGAACTTCAGCTGCAACACCGGCCGTATTTGGTGACGCCATTGATGTTCCTGACATCGATGAATATCTATTGTTAGGGACGGTCGACAAGATTCCTGATCCAGGAGCAGCTACGTCAACACCAACAACACCATAGTTAGAGAAATAACTCATGCTACCGCTTGATGAAGTCGAAGCAACAACCAAAAGATTGTCATTTGGAAAACTGGCTGGGTATGTCGGACGTCTGTCGATATTGCTGGAGTCATTTCCTGCAGCAGCAACAACCAAAACACCGTACTCATCTCTGATGTGTTCAATAGTTTCACTAACGGCCATTCCGCCTTCATTTCTTGATTTTCCGAAAGAGCAGTTGATGACCTTTGCGCCCATTTTCGCGGCATAAAGGAAAGCTTCAATTACGTCGACATCAAGTTCATCACTTGAGTTTGGAACTGTTCTGATTCCCATGATTTTGACGTTTCCAGCGATACCTGCGACACCTTTACCATTGTTTTGTTTGGCACCGATTGAACCTGAAACGTGAGTTCCGTGAGAGTGAGTATCTCTCATATCAACAGTCGCATTACCATTACTGTCTCTTACGAGTGTATTGATTCCGTGGATGTCGTCGATATA
>SBGE01000117.1 GCA_006226755.1 Deltaproteobacteria bacterium
CCATATAACAGTAATTTTTTTGATTTTATCACCTTTGGCGATACCAAAGTGTTGTCTGGTGGGTTGAGAAGTATTCCAAATCCCTCCAATAACAACTTCTCTAATTTGTTTCATTTTCTCCGTTTCAATTATAATTTTTGAACCGATTCCATAGTAGTTTAGCTTGGATCGAAGCTCAAATTGGATGGAATCACCACCAAATTCATTTCTTACATAATGAGGAGGAGATTCAAAGTTGTTGATAGCAAAATCGCCATCACCATCATTATCAAAATCAGCAATAATAAGGCCTCTGGAATTGTCCTCGAAATCAACTTTAAATTTCCCACCTTCTTCAAGAAAAGACATCATTGGACCGTCAGTTTTATTAATGAAAAGGCGATTTGTATTATGACTCTCATCAAAGAATCCGTTGGTTATATAAAGATCCAAATAGCCATTGTTTGTTATATCGAATGGATAGCCGGCCCAGCTCCAACCAGAGAATTTCATAGATTGAGGAACCATATCCGCATAAACTCCGTCTATACTCCTTTTGAGCATGACATTGGTATCGAGTTGTTTTGGAAACTTTTCTATATCAAACTTTTGAGTCCTTCTACTGGCAGTCTTATGTGTTTCAATCGCAACAAAATTTCTCAAACAGGTTGCTTCCTGTGCCTTGGATTTGATTTTCTTACAAATGTCACCGTTTTTTCTTTCAACAGAAAGCTTGGATACGACTCTGGCCTTACACAAGCTATTCATCATTTCTGATTCCACTTTTGAACAATCATAATTATGGAAAAAATTAACCTCAGCAAGATAGCGAAGTTCCTTGGAGTATGAAGTTGGAGGAATCTGCTGGCTTTTGTTCACCTTTTGATCAATAGATCTTCGGACAGATGGAGCATTGTTGGAAATTCCATTCTCCCATATTTCAAAAATCCCATCGGAATCGAAATCAGCAGTGAAAAAAGACATACTGTGGATTGTGTTTTGGACATACATAATGTCTTTCATTAATGAGAAGTTTTTACCATCTTTGTTTTGAAGGATAAAACTGGGATCATCAAAGTCATTTCCGAGAAGAAAATCAACTTTATTGTCATTGTCCATGTCTGTGAAAAGAGGAGTCATACCAATATAGCTTTTTTCCGTAAGAATATTAGGGAATGCCTCTTTAAAACGATCTTTATACTGACCATCTTTGTCTGATTCAAAATAAAAATCACTATAGGCTGAAACGTTTACCAGGCTAGGGTTAGGGTCGTGCCAATTCACGCCATAACTGATGTAAAAATCCAAAAAGCCATCATTGTTTTTATCAATAACAGCAACGCCTCCTGTTGAGCGGGCCTTGTCTCCAAAACTTTGTTTAGACTTTATGAACTTCTTAGATCCGTTATCAAAGTACCAGATATGATTAGAGGATTTCTTGTTATATTGGCTGTTGATGAGAAGTAAATCCAGAAATGAGTCATTATTAAAATCAGCCAAAACAATATGCTCAATATCTCCAGGAATATTGTCAAACATATTTGCTGATACATTTAGGAAATTGTTTTCTCCTTGATTGATCAGCACAGTGAAAGGTGTATCTATCCCGCCAACGACGATGTCTAATAATCCATCTTGATTGATATCACCTGCAGCAATTGGAGCATAGGGAAGATTATCAAAGCCAATATTCTTGAAGGTTATGTATTTTTGAGTTCTAGAGACCTCATTTTGGATTTGTGTAAAAGTCTCATTGCTCATCGTTTTGTTCAGATCGACTGAGAAAACAGAACTGTTTGTCCATTTTTGTTTGAACAATTGAGCGTTGATGTTCCAGAGAGAATCGAACTCTTTTGAAGGGATCTTTACTTGTGAAGGAATTTCCTTTTCTTTCTGTTCTATAACTGGAATTTCATTGCTTAGATTGAGCCCCGATATGATAAGATTTTTTTTCAAGTTGAATTTTGAAAAATACATCCAAGTTCCAGTTAATACTACAATGAGAACAGGTACAGGCAATATTCTTTTGAAATTAATTTCTTTCTCTGATTCCTCAAGTCGTCTAAAAACAGGAATAAAACAAGATGTTACAAAAAGACCCAGAGGTATATTTACATCTTTTGTCCCCCAGTAAAGTTCCAAGAAGAAAGTTAGACTTACTACATTAAAAACATGTAGGAACCTGTATCTGTTTGACTTAGGTAAAGCCATTGGGTCATTAATAATAAAAAATGAATAAAGTAAAAAGGTAGTGGATGTTAGCTTGTTGAAAATCAACAGATGGTTATCACTCAAAAACAAAAAATTGAGGAGATAATAGTAGCAGTAAAGAAAAATTGAGAGTCTGAATAATTTTACACGAGTAAGAAGTAGTAGAGCACAAGTTACAACAATAATGAGAGCAAAGTATTTTGAGCCCCAGGCCTTAAAATCAAGATAAGTATCAGCTGGAAGTATCCAAAGTGCAATTAGGACACCAATGTTTGATGGATTTTGGAAATGTTTCCCATCAATCTTGAGAAAATATTTTTGAGCAACACCAATGAAAACTGCTAATGGCATAAGCCATATCGCAGTTGATCTAAGTAGTACACTCAGAGCGAATGAGGTTACAATTCCCGAGTAACAGTACTTTAGAGGTCTAGGTTGCTTGAAAAGTCGACTCATGAAAAAATCTGAGGCAAAACCTGTCACAATACAGAGGCCAATCTCAAACCAAGTTAAAGTGATCCCTAAAACAAGTTTTCCTAGAAGTATAAAAATTGTGGTGTTCATCAATTGCTGGAGATTTGGCCAGACATTGAATCTTTCGAATGGGTTGTATTTTAAAATTAAATTCA
>SBGE01000177.1 GCA_006226755.1 Deltaproteobacteria bacterium
CTGCTTTCCAAAGTGATTCAATCAAATAAATACAGGTCTGCTTTTCAGCAGCTGGAGGAGGTGGTGGCGATACGGCCTCCCCTTTCTTGAAGAACTTTTTGAAGAAATCCGAGATGGATTGAAAGAATGTTTTGAACTTACTCTCTTTTGGAGCAGCCGCGAGTTCTGAAACACTACTCACTTTGTTGTGTTTATCGAACACATCCTTGATTGAAGAAAAGTATTTTTCTCCATTTTCTTGTCCATATTGTTTGACCAATTTTTCTTTGGTTTTATCCAAGAAAAGTTTTTCCCTTCCACTTGCTCCAAGTTGACCATGAATTTCTTGATCATGAATTGCTACGATTTCATCAGGAAAAGTGATCAGAGGAGTTAAAATTTCTAATTCACTGGCAAATACAGAGGCATAGTTCGCCATCATTAAGCGAGGGTCCATCAAAAATGCAGACGCTCGTTTTTTTCCGAATAAGTGAGCTGTTTCAATTTTTGGAGTCCAGCTTAAAAAAGGTGATCCTTGAGGATTCATTGCGTGCTGATGAAACATGGTTGTCATTCGAGCACTTTTTGTAAATTCATTCGTACCTGTCTCAATATTCTGATTAAGAACTTTGTCATACATAGTTTGAAGAGATCGCAATCTTCTATTCCAAGTCCCTTGGTTCTTGGTCATTACCGAAGACATGAAGATTCCCTTTCCTTCTTTAATCGCTACTTCACGCTCGAGCTCGACTCCATTTTCAATAAATGGATAAACCATATCATCATCAATCCCTCTAAAAACGAGGATTCTATCTTTTAGCTCAGCTGGTTCTCTAATCACATCCAAAACTGTTTGCCAGTACTGCTTTTCAGCTGGAGTCATATGCTCTTTAGGGAGATAAGATTCGATTAAATCAGCGGCTTCTTTTCTCTTTCCAGCTGCTGCCAGTGATTTCAATTGTTCCATATCCCCAGCTGTATCAAGCTGTTTAATCATGGCCTTTCTTGTGGTCTCCAGCGACTTTCGCTCTTTTTTCTGAGCAGTTAACAGTGGCGCCAATGAGGATCTTTGCTCTTCAACTTCAGAAAGAAGAGATTTATTGTACTCAAGGTATTCTTCAATATGATTAGCTGCTACTGCTTCTCGACCAATTGACTTAGTCGAAAAATTTGCTTGATCCAATGTTTTACCAAATCCAACATTCGTCACATCATAACTTTTATAGGTGATTTTCATAGATGATGGATCAAGACTATGCTCTTTAATCTTCAAAAGATTATCGAGTGAATCAAGGTCACCCAATCTGGCATTGAAAACCATTTCAAAAAAGTCATGATAAACATTGAAAAATTTTCGATTCGCAATTTGTTGTAGAAAATGTGTAAGTCTTAACATCGCGACTTTGTCCTTCAAGGCGCCTGCTGAGTGATAAATCTTTACAACATAACGTCCATCACCTGTGACTTCTGGAAAAACTCTGAAGGCCTTTCCTGCTGGCATTTCTTCAGATTGTTCAAAAACAAAATCAAAATATTTACCTTTGGCCAAAGTGGCTTTGATATCTTTTTCAATATAGCTTTTTAGATCAAACTTAACTCCGTCATCTGGGATTACATCATCAGCATGATCGAAACTTAAAATATCACTGACTTTGACTGGAAGATCATTGATTTCTTCGGCTGCAGGAATACGCCAAGGTGCTACACTCGAGCACGATTGCAAAATGAGCATTACTGATAATAAAAGTGAGGTTATTAGACTTCTCATCCTGAAGCTTTTCGACCACTTAAAGGCTTTACTTGAATAAAAAAGTCAGAATTTAAGGATTACCAGACCTTATCGTGGATTTGCCTTCGAATAGCGTTGAGTCCGCCCTTATCATACCAATAGTTCTTGGTTCCATTAGAGAGTAGAACAACTCCCTTAGATGTCTTGAGATCCATCCAAATTGATGTTCCAGTGAAACCAAGATGGCCAAATGTCAGCTCGCTGGCCTTGTTTCCTGCTATTGAATTTCCAGGCTCAAGTACTCGATCCCATCCTTTTATAAAACGACGGTTAGGATCGTGAGAATCAAATTCATTTTTGATTCTCTTTCTCATTCCTGTCATTTTCTCCAGATTCAAAAGAGTTCTACAAAGTCCACTAACAGTACCAAAAAGTCCTGCATGAGATATCTTATCTTTGATCACCCAAGCATTGGGATCGTGAACTTCTCCACGAACAGTGTGACCATCACGAAATCCAGTTGGCGGAGACAGTTCTGGTGCTTTTAAATCTGTCCAATGACAGACTTCGATATCCCATGCCTTGGAACACGTCTCATACAAAGGTTTGCCCGTTTTCTTTTCTATCTCAAGCATGGTTCGAAGAGCTGAAAAGTCTGAATACAAATCAGTTTCCGCAGGAGATATAGGATAGGAAAGAATTTGCTCTTTCCAAGTTTTACGATCTAGGAGTCCCCAAGCAGGAAGATTCCCGCGATGGTTCAACAATAATAACATTTCATCTGAAAACAACTCAGGATCAAGAAGCCACGAGCTTGCCAAGGTCATAGGCTTGGTTAAGCTCGCAAGATCATAAAAAGATTCAGTCTCAAGAAATCCTTCCCCTTCCTTGAATTCGAATGATTCAAAGGAAGCTGAATCGAAATCAACAACTCCGACTGCGATACAGTCGAAGTGTTGATTTACCATCTCTTTGAAAATGATATCTTTTAGTTCTTGCACTTATTTAGGATTTTTAAGTGCTGCTTGAGCCGCAGCAAGTCTCGCTATTGGTACTCTAAATGGAGAACAACTTACGTAATCAAGTCCGATTCGATGACAGAAGTCGATAGAGCGAGGCTCACCACCATGCTCTCCACAAATTCCCATGTGCATATCTGGATTGGTTTTCTTACCTTCTTCTCTGGCATGTTTGACTAGGAATCCTACACCTTCTTGATCAAGAGAAACGAATGGATCGTATTGAAGAAGTCTTCCTACGTATTCCGGAAGAAATTTTCCACCGTCATCTCGTGATAGTCCATAAGTGGTCTGAGTAAGATCATTGGTTCCAAAAGAAAAGAAGTCAGCATGATGAGCAATCTTGGCAGCTGTAATAGCAGCTCGAGGAAGTTCGATCATAGTTCCAATCTTATATTTGATCGTTGCTTTTTTCTCATCAAAAATTTGAGCGATAGTTTCCTCTGCTTGTTCGCGAAGAGTTCTAAGTTCTTCATCAAGGGCGACAAGTGGAATCATAATTTCTGGCTGAACTTCTGCACCATCTTTACTGGCTTCAATTGCTGCTTCCATAATCGCTCGAACTTGCATGTTATAAATCTCAGGATAAGTAATCCCAAGACGACATCCTCTATGCCCAAGCATTGGGTTAAATTCTTCAAGTTGCTCTTTTCTCTCTTGAATAGCTTTAACTTCAAGTCCAAGACTTTCCGCCAATTCCTGAACTTCTTCATCTGAATGAGGAAGGAATTCGTGAAGAGGGGGGTCAAGAAGTCTGATGTTAACAGGCTTTCCGGTCATCGCTTTGAAGATTCCGGTAAAGTCGTCTTTTTGGAAGGGAAGAATCTTGGCCAGGGCCTTTTCTCTTTCCTCTCTTGTCTTGGCAAAAATCATTTCTCTTACAGCAAGAATTCTTTCAGCTTCAAAGAACATATGTTCTGTACGACAAAGACCGATTCCTTCTGCTCCGAAATCAAGTGCCGTTTGAGAATCTTCAGGATTGTCCGCATTTGTTCTGACTTTCAAAGTTCTAAACTCATCTGCCCAGCTCATAAAAACTGCAAAGTCATCAGAGATTGAAGCGGCAATTGTTGGAACAGAACCCTCGATCACTTCACCAGTTCCACCATCAATCGTGAGGAAATCACCTTCTTTGTAAGTCTTTCCATTGACAGTCAATGTCTCAGCTTTTGAATCAATGATCAAAGCTGTACATCCTGCGACACACGGTTTCCCCATACCTCTGGCAACAACCGCAGCGTGAGAAGTCATCCCTCCTCTTGCTGTCAAAATACCTTGAGAGGCAACCATCCCACCAATATCTTCAGGAGAAGTTTCTTGTCTAACGAGAAGAACTTTCTTTCCTGTCTCGTGCATGGAGTGAGCTTTTTCCGAAGTAAAAACAATTTCTCCAGCTGCGGCACCAGGAGAAGCTGGAAGCCCAACTGCAATCACTTCTTTTTTAGCAGAAGGATCAAGTCTTGGGTGAAGAAGTTGGTTGAGATCTTCTGGCTTAATTCTTCCAATGGCCTCTCTCTTTTCAAGCAGGCCTTCATTAACCAGATCAACCGCAATCTTCAAACCAGCGGCTGCTGTACGCTTACCATTTCTGGTTTGAAGAATATAAAGATTATTATTTTCAATAGTGAACTCGATATCTTGCATGTCTTTGTAATGCTTCTCAAGCTTTGTATAAACTTCAACCAGTTCATCAAAGGCAGCAGGCATCACTTCTTGCAAAGTTTTCAAATTCTTATTTGAATCATTTTTTGAACATTCATTGATTGGGGCTGGGGTTCTGATACCAGCAACAACGTCTTCACCTTGAGCATTAACAAGATACTCGCCAAAGAATCTCTTCTCACCAGTACTTGGATCACGGGTAAAACAAACACCTGTGGCACAATCGTCACCCATGTTACCGAACACCATGCTCTGAACGTTAACCGCAGTTCCCCAGTCATGACTGAATTCATTCAAATCACGATATTTTTTTGCTCTTGGGTTGTTCCACGATCTGAAAACAGCAGCAATCGCTTCCCACATTTGATCCATTGGATCCTGCGGAAAACTTTTTCCTGATTCTTCAAGAATGATTTTTTTGTAAACAGTTACCAATTCCTCAAGGTCGTCACCGGTTAGATCCGTATCTTGGTGAACTCCTCTGGCCTCTTTAAGATCTTCAAGAGTTGCTTCGAGAAGAGAGATATTGAATCCCATTACCACGTTGGCATACATTTGAATAAATCGACGATAACTGTCCCAAGCAAATCTAGCGTTACCAGTCAGCTTGGCAATTCCTTTGACTGTTTCGTCATTCATTCCAAGGTTCAAGACAGTATCCATCATCCCTGGCATGGAAACTCTGGCTCCAGACCTTACGGAGAAAAGAAGTGGATTGCTTGGGTCACCAAACTTCTTTCCAAACAACGCTTCAACTTCAGCCAATGCCTTCTTGACTTGGGTCTTGATGTCATCGTTGATGTTGTTACCGTTCTTTGTGTAATCAATACAGGCCTCAGTTGTCACTGTGAATCCCGGAGGAACTGCAAGTCCAAGGGACGACATTTCAGCGAGGTTGGCTCCTTTACCACCAAGGAGTTCCTTCATGGTTCTGTCACCTTCAGTATTTTTTGAATTGAAACTATAAACCCATTTTTTATCAGCCATGATTATCCCCCCGATATCAGAACTTAAGTTTGTCTTTCAAATAATCTTTTACTTTGTCGATCGCAACTCGCTCTTGCACCATTGAGTCTCTATTTCTGATAGTCACTGCATTGTCTTCGAGTGAATCAAAATCAAATGTAATACAGAATGGAGTACCGATCTCGTCTTGACGACGATATCTCTTACCAATTGAACCAGCTGTATCGTATTCAGCTTTGTAGTCTTTTTGAAGATCTTCAAAAAGTTGTCTTGCTGGAACATCAAGTTTTTCTTTCTTCACAAGTGGAAGAACAGCAACTTTAATTGGTGCAAGCTTAGGATGGAGCCTGAGAACCGTTCTCTCGTTTTCTTTGTCGCCTTCATTCTCAAGTCTGTAGGCATCACAAAGAATCGCAAGAAGTGATCTGTCACAACCAACAGAAGTTTCAACCACGTATGGAATATATTTTTTGTTTCCATCTTCTTGATCAACGTATTCCAGTTTCTTACCAGAAAATTCTTGATGTTGCTTAAGATCGAAGTCTGTTCTGGAGTGAATCCCTTCCATCTCTCCCCAACCGTGTGGGAATTCATATTCAATATCCATGGCGGCATCAGCATAGTGAGCCAGCTCATCTGGCCCATGTGGGTGCCATCTGAGTTTTTCTGGACGTAGTCCGTTCTCAATATGCCATTGGTATCTGATTTCCTTCCACTTCTCCATGAAGTCTTTTTGAGTTCCTGGTTTGCAGAAGTACTGCATTTCCATTTGTTCAAATTCTCTAGTTCTGAAAATAAAGTTCCCCGGAGTAATTTCATTTCTAAAGGCTTTTCCAATCTGACAAATTCCAAAAGGAAGTTTCTTTCTCATTGTTGTTTGAACATTAAGAAAGTTAACAAAGATCCCTTGAGCTGTTTCAGGTCTCATGTAAACGATAGCTGATGAATCTTCGACAGGTCCAAAGTGAGTTTTGAACATAAGGTTAAAATCTCTGGCTTCAGTGAAAGAATCTTTTGCGCCACACTTCGGACAAGGTTGAGTTGGATCAATTTTGTCTTCGCGGTATCTTTCTTTACAACTTTTACAATCGATCATTGGATCGTTGAAACCATCAACGTGACCAGAAGCTTTCCAAACTGTTGGGTGCATGAAGATAGAAGCATCCACACCAACAACATCATCTCTAAGAGTCATGGACTTCCACCATGTTTGCTTGAGATTATTTTTCAGCTCTACACCAAGAGGGCCGTAATCCCAGCATGACTGGAGGCCTCCATAGACTTCCGAACTTTGAAAAATAAAACCACGTCTTTTACAAAGGCTGACCAGTTCGGCCATATCTTTGAGATTAGTCTCTGACACGATGCGCTCCTTCTTCTATAGCAGGTCTGAAATTTTGAACGCATATTACATCAGGGAAAGGCCTCTTAAAAGCCGGAAACGACGACTTAACAGAGATTAAATTTTTTGTGAAAGGTCATAGAGTTTGGCGTACTCACCATTATGTTGCATCAATTCTTTGTGAGTTCCGGACTCAACGAGTTTCCCCTCGTGAAGGACAAAGATTTTATCGAAATCTTGAATAGTTGAAAGTCTGTGGGCCACTGCAATAACAGTTTTGCTACCCGCCAATCGTTCCAAAGCCTTTTGGACCACTTTTTCCGACTCGTTGTCCAATGCACTGGTGGCCTCATCAAAAAGGAGAATATCGGTGTCCTGCAAGAAGGCCCTGGCTATAGTAATCCTCTGCTGCTGACCACCTGAAAGCCTAGTTCCTCGGTCTCCAATCACCGTTTCAATTCCCTTAGGTAGTTTGTTCACAAACTCATCCGCATAGGCAACTTCAAGTGCTTTTTGAATTTGCTCATCTGTGAACTCTTTACCAAGGCATAAATTTTCTTTGATGGTATCGTGAAAAAGAAAAATATCCTGACTGACCAATCCTGAAAGTGATCTCAAAGCATCAAGTTTATAGTCGAGAATATCTTCATCATCAATTGTGATCACGCCTCTATCTACTCGGTAAAGCCCAAGAAGAAGATTGACCAGTGTTGATTTACCAGAGCCACTCAAACCAACTAAGGCAACTTTCTCACCTTTGTTAATTTTAAGACTAAGGTCCCTAATGACATCTCCTTCTCCGTAACTAAAGGTAAGGTTTTTAACTTCAATTGATTTTTCAAATTTTTTGCTTTCAATTTTTCCATTATCAACTTCCTCTGGAAGTTGAAGAAGATCAAAGATTCTCTCCCCTGCAGCAAGGGCTTGATTGATTTTCACATTGGCCTGACTATATTTTCGGATCGGGTCCATCAATAGAGCAAGCGCTGTAATAAAACTGATGAAGTCCCCAGTGGTCATTCCACCGACATGAATTCTGTGATGAGCAAACAAAATCACACCTGAAAAAGCAATAGCTCCAACCAACTCAACAAACGGATGGGCCATTTCTTCAACAAAAGTTGTCCTCATTAGAGAATTGAAGAAGCGATCTTGAGCCCCTTCAAACCTGTGGTTTTGGAAGTTTTCAAGATTGAAGGCCTTCGTGATTTTATAACCAGAGATTCCTTCTCCAATTGTATGAGTTAAATGAGAAGCTTCTTCTTGAACATCGCCCTGATTTCTTCGAACTTTTTTTCCTGACTTGGAAAAGATCAAAACAAAGAGAGGGGCCACCAAAATAATAATCAACGTAAGTTGCCAATCTCGATAAAGGGCCAATCCAAACATAAAAATGGCAGTTAATGGTTCTCTCAAAATATCGACACTGCCTCTGAACCCTTGAGAAAATGTCGCCGTATCATTCAAAAGATTTGAAATAAGCTTTCCCTGTTTGCTTTTGCTATAAAAAGTCATCGGGAGTCTTTGAAGCTTTTTGAAAATTTCTGACCTAACAGAGCATGTAGCTCGATCAACAACGTATCGAATCCAATAAAAATGAAAAAATCTGGCTGGGAAATTCAAAAGGCCAAGTCCTAAAAGAATTCCTGCCAAGATCATCGCTTCATTAAATGAAGCTTGTTCAGACAAACCCTTGTCGAAAATTGGCTTCACCATATAGGCCTGGCAAAATTTGATTCCGGCCAAGGCAAATGAAAAAAGAATGGAACCAATCACCTTGCCCTTGTGAGGCTTCACATATGGAACCAATCTTTTGATAAGCGTTAAAATCATGACGAAAGTGTATCAATTCCACCTTCGATTTAGAATAACATTTTGAAAGTTTTGAAGTCCGTCATTTGAAACTGATATTGGTAACAAAAATAGTTAAACAAGGGATGAGTAAAGGCCTTATCCCAAGGCATCGTAGGCATATCAGAATACTTAGACTTGGAAGCCAAGGCCAAAAGTTCCCTAATCTGATTCCCTCCTTGCCCATAGGAGTATTGTCGATCTTCCACTCCAAGCTCTGAGATTTTGGCAAATCCGCCATGCTGAGCGTCCAGATGAACAGGATCACCCTTATTGATCTCAAGTCCAGAAATCACACAGTGAGAGATATCAGGAAAAATTCCAGTCTCAACAAAAAGTTTTGCCAGAAAAACGGCCATATGCCAGGACCAATCGAAATTTCCCTCTTCGAGACTTTTTTCCAGATAAACTTCAGCATTACTTAATACTCGGAAAAGTCCGACTGAATGATCGTCATAATCTTGAAATTCATCGTGCAAATCAGCTGATTGTGAAAGTTTTGAGAGAACTTCTAAATACAAACACAAAAGAGAGAAAGCTTTGTGATTCGTACGAATGTTTTTATGACTCCATAGAGGCAACCACTCTTTGGCACTATAAGTGTCTGAAGTTGACTTACTTCTATTGAGTTCCACCTTCAACATATAACCAAGTTCTAGTTGAGAAGATTTTTTCTTCGCTCCACCACCTTGACCGCCGTAGAAGCAAACCGGAATTTCTTTTCCTGACCGAAGAAGAAGATGTCCCATCAAATGTCTGTCTTGAAAGGGAGCTTTAGATAAGAGGATCCCTTCAATTTTTGTTTGCATGAGAACTTTATACCCTAAAGATTCCACTTAGACGACTCCATAGCAATTTCAACAGTATAGGACTGCACCACAAGGGCTTATTTCCCGGTCCCCATGAATTGAATGAATAAATATTGAAGTTTTCCCCAGTCCTTCCACCTCTTGAAGCCATTTGAATCCACATATCTTCATCTTCAAGAGGATGATTGATGTAAATCTCATTAATCACTCCAAGGTTTACTCCGTGAGAAAGGGCCGAAGTCGAAAAAATCACTCGAGGAGGCTTATTACGATCATAATTTTTCATGAATGTTGTAGTGTCTCCTCCCACACAACCCATGGATCGAATTCCTAGCCAATGAAAATATTCAACCCAATTAAAAACTTCATCTCTTGTTCGACAAAAATATAGTGCTGTTTGATGACTCTCTTTTCTCATTTGATCTTCAAAGAAAGTATTAAACAAAACCCTCAACTGCTTGGGAAAATGAATATTAAACAATGGAGGAAAATTCATTTTCATATTTCCATGATCAAGAACCGTTGTCTCAAAGCCTTGAGACACTGAATGTTTAAGCCAATCGAGACTTGAATGATCCAAAGTCGCAGTCAAACCTAAGGATGGAAAACCTAAACTACCTATTTGTTCAATAAAACTTAAAAGCCTCGGTCTAAAGGTATTTCCCCATTTATAAAAGAGGTGAATCTCGTCGAGAATGATCAGCGGTTTGGGGTGACACAGGGATAATTTTTCCAACATCGCTTTTTTCATGGACTCAGGAGTAGTCACAAGAAATTCCCAATCTCCTTCAAATTCTTCTTGTTTCATAGCTGGACACACTAGGAGCGATTTCCTTTGAGCCTTTTCATAAAATTCCATGGCCAAGGCCCTCAAGGGAGAAACAAAAACAATTTTCTGAAGTCCTTTATCGAGACAATTGAGAATGAAATGGGTTTTTCCAGACCCTGTTGGGGCTAGAAGAACCTTTAATTCACCATCTTCAACGAGATTCACCATGACAGAGGTTGATCCAAAAGATCTTTCAGGGTATGAAGTTCATCTCATTGTTTTTAGGAATAAAAAATGAACTATCTTTGGATTTTCGAAAATGAATTGAAAAAAAATGACAAAGTTGTCATTGAAGACTCTTTTCGATCAGTCCACCTGCAAGAAATTCTTCGAGCAAAAGCATCTGACCAACTTAAAGTTGTTGTCCTTGGTAAAGGTCTCGGGACTGCTTCAATCGAAGACATCAAAGGTTCAAAAATTGAACTTCAAATGAATGAACTGAAATCTGGAGAAGAACGAAGTATCGATCTTTTTGTTGGACTCTCCAGACCCCAAACCATGAAAAAAGTTTTAGAGCTAGCTTCCGGTTTTCCAGTAAAAAGACTTTTTCTTCACCGTACAGAACTTGGTGAAAAAAGTTATGAAACCAGCAAAGTTCTTGAAGACGATCAACTTCAAAAACATCTTCTTCTCGGACTCTCGCAAACTGGACGATTCCACGATCTTCCACTAGTTGAAATTTGTAAATATGTTCCCTTCTCCCAAATAGAAGATCGAAAAAACAAAATTATTTTTCATCCAGGACAATCTAATTCACTTAAAGATTTTCAATTCCAAGACTTGGCCCTGGCAATTGGATCCGAGCGCGGTTACACAACAAAAGAGCTTGAACTTTTCAAATCAAACGGATTCAAAGAATGCTGGCTATCGAACTCCATCATGCGAGTAGAAACAGCTTTGACTTCTGCTCTTTCAGGAATTGATCTGCTTGTTTTTTAAAATTTCTGCAATTACAACTTCTTGACGCACACTACTTCCTCGAAGAAGTAATCTGCGTTAAGACTGTGAATTTACACTTGCCTAAATTTAAGAGATAACTAAGCATGGCAAAAAAAGTCTCTGGATTCACATTCATCAAGAATGGACTGACCTTGGGTTATCCCATCAAAGAAAGTATTCAAAGTATTGAACCTCTTTGTGATGAGATCGTAATCAATGTCGGTTTTGATGATCCCAATCTAACAGGCGATGATGGAACTCACGAATACCTGAGAGACAGTTTTCCAAGCGACAAATTCAAATTTATTCGCTCGTGGTGGGATCCGGAAATTTCGGCACACGGAATGATCTTGTCCCAACAAACAAATATTGCTCTCGAAAAATGTACCGGTGACTACTGTCAGTACATTCAAGGGGACGAGGCCATTCACGAAGAAGATCTTCCCGCGATTGAAGACGGAATCAGACAGATGGAGAAAAATCTCGATATCGATGGCCTGATTTTTAATTACATTCACTTTTATGGAAACGTTGATATCTATAAGTACACTCGAAATGTTTATCGACGAGAAGTGCGCTTGATCAGAGGACAAAAGGGAATCAAAAGCTGGCTTGATGCTCAAGGTTTCAGGGCAGCTGATGATACAAAAATCAAGGCACGCTTGATTGACGCCAGAGTTTTTCATTATGGCTGGGCCAGAAAAGAAAATGTCATGAACGCCAAAGTTAATGCTTTTGAAAAACTCTATCATGGCAAAGAATATGAAAACCCAGAATTCAAATACGAAAAGATCTGGGGCCTCAAACCATTCACGAAGACTCACCCAGCAGTGATGAAGGAATGGATCGAAACTCACCGAAATGACGTGGATATCATGCAGATGCAGTCCCATTTCGAGTGGAAAAATGTTGGACTAGCCATTTCTGATGCCCTTGAAAGTTTGACAGGGTATAGAATGGGGGAATACAAGAACTATCGTAGGATTTGATGGAGATACTATGATTCGACAATTGGAAAAACTATTTGATGAACAAGTTAGACCAGCGCTCGCCGCTCACGGTGGTGGAGTAGAAATTGTCGACTATGATAATGACAAACTCTATTTGAAGCTCTCTGGTGGTTGCCAAGGCTGCTCAAGCTCAACCGCGACACTTAAAGACGGTATCGAAAGACTGGTTAAAGAAACTTATCCCGACGTAAAAGAAGTGATCGACCTTACCGACCACTCTTCAGGTGATAATCCTTACTTTAAATAAATTAGAAAACCTTAACTTTCTTTCTTACTTCCTGAACATAATCAAGATTCAGTTCAGCAGTGATGACTTTTTCTCCTTCACCGGCGTCGGCGAGGATTTCTCCCCATGGATCGACAACAAGTGAATGCCCATAAGTAGAGATTCTCTCATTGTTCTGTCCCCACTGAGCAGAAGCAACGACGAAGCATTGATTTTCAATGGCTCGCGCACGAACTAAAGTATGCCAGTGAGCTTTTCCTGTTGGAACAGTAAAAGCTGAAGAAAAGGTCAAAAGATTCGCACCTTTTTTTGAATAGCCTCTCGCCATCTCAGGAAATCTGACATCAAAGCAAATCCCAAGACCGATTTTTAGGGGACCGGCCTCAATCATTTTTGGATCTTCTCCTGGTGAATAAATGTCACTTTCATTGATGACTTTTTTCTCACCCAAGTCACAAGAGAATAAATGGATCTTGTCATAAGTTCCAAGATCTTTTCCTTTCGGGTCGAAGTTATAAGCTCTGTTTTTAACCTCTCCTCCACCGTAAGCGGCAGCGGAACCAGCCAAAACAAAAATTTCATTTTCAACAGCAAGATTTTTGATGTTTTTATAGTGCTCATCAACTCCGTTGATGACATAAGGAGTAGTTTTAGTTCCATCACTCAGGGAGTAAAAACACTCTGGCAAAAAAACGGCCTCACAACCAAGAGCTTTCGCCTCTTTGATAAACTTATCTGCTTTTTTCAGGTTCTCAGAAAACTCGAGACCTGAAGTCATTTGAACAACACCAATTTTCACTACTTGATCCTTTTCCCAATAGCGTAGTACTCAAATCCGTGATCGAGAACTTTGTTGGTTTCATAGAGATTTCGTCCATCAAAAATGACTGGCGTCTTCAGCCTGTTTTTAATTTCAGGAAAATCAGGGAAAGAAAACTCTCGCCATTCAGTCATTGTGACCATGGCATCACATTCATTTAGACAATCATATTTGTTATCATACATGGAAATGGACTCTCTATACTTGTCCCCCATCACTTTCAGATAATTTTCACCTGCAACAGGATCGAAAAAATTAACTTTGGCACCAGCATCGACAAGGGCCTTCGCCATATAGATGGCTGAAGATTCTCTAACGTCGTCAGTATTCGCCTTAAATGCGACTCCCCAAAAAGCAAAGGTGCGACCTTTAAGCTCTCCGAAATGTTTTTTCATTTTTTCGTAGATATACATTTTTTGAGAATCGTTAACATCCTCAGTTGCGCCAACAATGCTTAGATCCATTCCATATTCTTTAGCCGTAAACATCAATGCCTTAACGTCTTTTGGAAAACAGCTTCCGCCGTATCCAGGTCCTGGATAAAAGAAATGTTTTCCAATTCGCTGATCACTTGAAATACCTTTTCGCACTTCATTGATATCAGCCCCTACAAGATCACAAAGTCTGGCAATTTCATTGATGAAAGAAATCTTAGTCGCCAAAAAACAATTGGCTGCATATTTAGTCATCTCAGCAGAGAGATTACTCATCATGTAAATTGGGTTTCCTTGTCTGACAAGAGGAGCATAAAGCTCTTCCATTGCCCTTGCAGCTTCTTCTTCTTGATAACCAATCACAACTCTGTCAGGTCTCATGAAATCTTCAACGGCAGAACCTTCTTTCAAAAATTCTGGGTTATTCACAACGTGAAACTTTTTATTCGTAAATTTGGAAATCAATTCTTTAACTTTTCCACCTGTTCCAACTGGAACTGTAGATTTCACCACAACGATGGCGCCATCAGATAGATTTTTGGCCACGGATTCTGCGGCTGAATATAGATACTTAAGGTCTGCTTGACCATCATCTGAAGATGGAGTTCCAACAGCGAGAAAGATCGCTTGAGCTTCTTTGACAGAATCATAGTCAGTCGAAAAATGAAGTCTTTTCGATTTGATATTTCTAGTCAGAAGATCAGTCAGTCCCGGTTCATAAATAGGACTTTTTCCTTCTTTCAAGGTTTTGATTTTGTTTTCATCAATATCGATACAAGTTACATCGTGTCCGATCTCAGCGAAGCAAGTTCCCGAGACGAGTCCCACGTATCCTGTTCCAATGACGCTAACCTTCATAATTTGATCCTTTTACCGTGTTCAAAAATAGCTGAGTATTAGGTAAGATACTCGAACAGATAATAATGTGCCACTTTTTATCCCTTCTCCAAGGCGTGAGCGGCGCACAAAACCGGTACTTTTCATGATAAAAACGTTACTCAAATTTCTCTTTGCAGGGGCCATTATTTTTTGGCTTTTGAAAAGTGGAAAACTCGACATGGGTCTCGTTAAAAAATCCTTTTCCGCCGGTTATTATTGGCTGGGCTGTCTGGCCATCCTAATCGTTCAAGATGTGGTCTCTGCTTTTCGCTGGAAAATCCTCCTGGAAATTAAGACCGGAACCAAACTCCCTGCACTTTCTATGATTCGTTTGACTTGGATCGGTTTGTTTTTCAATTCGTTTTTGCCAGGTGCTGTTACTGGAGATTTCATCAAACTTCTCTATGCCAAAGACCTCGATCCCAAACTTACAAAAACATATCTAGTGACCTCCGTTCTATTGGACAGAATTATAGGACTGATCGGACTTCTCTTTTTACTGGGATTGTTCTCAATCGTTTACTTTGGAGAAATTACAGGCATCTCTCCACAGATCAATAGGCTTCTTTACGTAAACTCATTTCTTTTCCTAGGAGTGATTTTCTTTTTCATTTCCCTTTTTCTTCCAAAAAATGTGCAAGATTTCCTTAAGCAGTTAGCAAAGAAAATTCCTGTCATCGGTAATAAAATTGAAAATACACTAGAGCAAGTTTGGTTGATTGGAGAAAATAAAAAGACCGTCATCATTTGTGCGCTTATGAGCATGCTACTTCAGTTCATGAATGTTTGTGCTCTTTACACTGTCTCTT
>SBGE01000135.1 GCA_006226755.1 Deltaproteobacteria bacterium
AAATTGGAGGAGGCCACCTGATTCGGGATTTAGATAGTAAATATTTTGAGTCCAAGTCAGAAGCAACCCAAGAAAGGCCAAGAATAAATACAGAAATTGTAATTTGGAGATGTTTTTCATATGTATAAGATACTGAAAATACAGTTCGATGTCACTTTCGTAACACCCTCTGAAGATCTTACAAGGCGAACTAAATCGAGGCCCCAGTGGCCATATAATAGCTGCATGTATTTAAAGTCGATATTCCCATTCATCTTGCTTATTCTCGCCTTTTCTTTTGGAGTTAGTGCAAACACTAATCAATTGAGAACACTTGAAGCCGAGAATGCCAAAATGAAATTGGATATGAAGACAACTCAAGACCAAAGAGATCTCTATCGCAATACTCTTGAAACTTTCAGAGATAATGATCGAATTACAATTGAACTTAAAGAACTCGAACATCAAAAAGAAATTGAGCAAGTCAAAGCTGAGTATGAAAGAAAATTGGCCGAGAGAGATCAGATTCTTCTTGATCAAAATAAAGAAATCAATCAACTGAAGGCCTCAAAGTACAAACCAATCAGGGTTGAATATACAGGGGGAGAAGGCCTAAAAAAATGGACTCTTCCCAACAGAAAAACTCAAAAAGCCAATTAATCCGACTTATCTGCTAAGCCATTACTTCCTGCGAAATCCCTATTTATTCTCCTTAAGCTATCATTAGTGTTACTCAAGGAGCGATTATGAAACTCGAAAGTCTAAAGGATAAGACTTGGGCGGAAATTAATGAAAAGATACATTCTTCCCCTATCACTTCAATTTTTCAAAGAGAGTTTGCCACTACTGGAGATCGAGATCTTCAAATTCACTTGTTTACGACATTGATTAAAGTTGCGTGGATTGATCGAAGCCTTTCGAAACTCGAGTACGCGTATATTCTTAAAAAAGTTGGGCAACTCCTTAGGGAAGATGACGAAATTCTTCTCAAACAACAATTTGATCTCGTTTCGGCCATGGTTAGGAAAAATATCAATTCGAGAGATTATATTCCCTGGCATATTGCCTTCCTTGCTAAAAAGCTTGGAGATAACACCCCAAAATTCATGGATATCCTTGTAGGTTTAATCAGTGCTGACGACAAGATGGACAAGCGAGAAGAGAAATTCCTGGAAGACTTTGCACATTTGGTGGGAGTAAGTGGAAAAGAACTTCAAGAATACAAAGTAAACTGTCGCTTTAGACTTATTGAATTTCAAAAAGAAGAAAAGATTCCTGAAGCAGCTGCAGATGAATCACAACCCCACCCTGAAATCAAACTCGAACTGGATTTTTAATGAGCGGAAATATTTTAAACTTCACTATATATGAAATTCTTATCTCCACTATTTTTGGATTATTTTCAATCTATTTGAGTAATCTATTTCTTAGAAAAGTCATTCTTAAGGCTTCATTTGTAGAGATCATTCAACAAAAAAATACTGCTGCAGCTCTTTTTGCTGGAACAATCATTTTCTGTGTTCTTCTTTTAACCAGAACAAGTATCATCCCTTCAGTAAACTTTCTTCAAGCTCAAGCACTAACTCCAGCTGGTCTCAGTCTTGCTTTTTATCTGAAGGCATTTCTCTATTTTCTAGCCTTTTTCTTTGTCGCATTTATTGCTGCGATGACATTACTCTTCTTTTCATCGAGAGTTTTCATGATCGCTACTAAAGAAATTGATGAACTGAAAGAAATACAAGCAGGAAACATTTCTGTCTCTCTTTTGATTTCTTTATCCATGGTAGCATTCTCGTTGTATGTGAAGCCTTCCCTTGAGCATTTCCTTACAGGTGTCATTCATTTTGTGACTCAATAAGTGATGAAGTTTTTATTGTTTCTGCTCACCATTCAATCAGCCTTTGCTCTTCCTGAACTTTATCAGAAGAAAGAATATACCAAGAGCCAAACAGAAACTCTCGGTGACAACTATCATTACGTCTACGGTTTCAAAGATCATTTAGGTGCTTATAGGGAAATTCGCTGGGCCTTCAACCGCTGGAAGTCAGATAGTTTTTTGATGAATTTCGGTCTTGGTGAAAAAGAGGGAGATACATTTCATGTAGGAGATGCCGAACTTGAATACTCCATGATGAAAGTTGAAAATAACAAAGTTTCTTTTGATTATTCGAAAGTAGTTCAAGAGTCCAAAGAGATCGTAGCTCCATTGTATGCCCAGATTCTCACAATTCAAAAAAAGTATGGATTATCAAATCGAGAAAAAGTTGAACTTATCATGCGCTTTTTGCAGGATATCCCGTATGGAATTCCTCCTACAAATTATCAAAGTCGATATATTGGAGGATTATTTCCGCCGAGTGAAACTTTGAGAAATGGATGGGCCGATTGTGATAGCAAATCAGTCCTGATGGCAACACTTCTTTCATTTGATCCCCATTACTATAATAAAATGGCAATGATTCTGGTTCCTGGCCATGCACTCCTTGGTATTCAGGATGTACCAGGTCCATACGACAAAACTGTAAGCTTTATTGGAAGACAGTACGTATACGCTGAACCTGTGGGCCTAGCGCGAACGCCTTATGGGAAGACAAATTCTCCCTATTCTAATTCAATACGTGTCATTCCTTTGATTCTAGACCAACCTCAAGGTTTAATTCATCAAGCGCCTTCTGTTGAACCTCCTTCTCATTCAGCTACGAATGATGATGAAGGCTGTCCAGACAACGCATTACAAATCGAATACAAAAAACCATTCGGGAATGAATTCGTTAAATCATGTCAGTTAAAAGTTGAGGGAAAATATCTTAAGCATGGACCAACTTTGCACACTGACAGTTCAGGTATTATTAAAAAGAAAGAGATATGGAAAATGGGAGTCAAACTTAGTGAGTAAGCGCTGCCTTCTCAGATTCATTTATGGGACCAAGAATTCGAATGATCAGTTTTATCTTCTGACGGGATTGGGAGTTTTAATTGGTGCATGGTTTTGGAAACAGAATGAAAGAATTGAAGCTCTTGGCATAGTCATCTTTTTGGCTCTCGTTGGATATGTTCTATCCATGAAGAAAAAAATTGAACCGGACGAAGTCAGAATTCATGAAAATGGAATTCGAATACCTCAAGTCTGCGTAGAAACCAAGTCTTATGAATACGACCGTGAAGTCGATGAGAATTATAATCTTGTCAGTATCATGGCCGAACACATTGAAGAAGACATGAGCTTAAGGTTATCTCCCAATAAAAGAACATTTTTTGAGTGGAAAGAGATCAGAAAAATTCAGTACAACCCAACATCGACTATTTTTGTCCTCACAGGTGGGGATATTATTATTGTTCAACATAGCCAAATCCCCAATCAATATTTGAGAGGATTCATCTCTTTGGTCAAAGAATATGTCGAGAAAACAGGCGGGATCATCTCAAAAGGATAAGAATATGAATTATACAAATGACGTTTCAGTTTTGGATAAACTTGATCTCAATGGCTTTTTTGTTGGTTGGCCGAATCCTCCATCAAATAGTGTATTCAAAAAAATGCTCAAACAGAGTTATAAAGTCTTCTTGGCCTATGAGAATGAAAAGCTTATAGGGTTTGTGAATTGTATTTCCGACGGTGTCCTCTCAGCCTACATTCCACTTTTGGAAGTTTTACCAGAATATCAAGGACAAGGAATAGGCCAAGAGCTTGTTCGAAAGATTCAACAAGATATCAATCATCTGTATATGGTTGATCTTTTATGTGACGAAGATCTCATTCCATTTTATGAAAAGCTTGGGATGATGAGGGCCACGGGAGCCCTCCTTAGAAACTATGACAGACAAAATGGAGAATGAATTACATTCCTTGTTGAGTGAGTCCTTCTTCCATGAAAGTCACGATGTCTTGCATCTCCATTCCATCGAGTGGAAGTCCCATTCTTGGAACAAGCGGATCAAGTCTTCTTAGTCGATCGTTCATGTTTTTCCAGTCAACTTCAAGTGCGTAAGGAAGATTTCTATATCCACCTTCATAATGGTGGTTACTTCTCATTGGCATTTGGTAATGTTGAACAACACGAAGAAGTGTCTTTAAAGAACCACTGTGCCCGTAAGGAGCAGATTTAGAAACATTTCTAAGCCCTGGAGTTTTGAATTTATAAAGATCCTCTTCTTTGCCTGTGACAGCATAAAGACCTTTATCGTTCCCATCGGCCTCTTTTCCTGGACCAACTTGCGGAATAGCGATGTTATGAAATTTATTGTCGGTAAAATTGTTTCCACTGTGACATTCAACACATTTCGCTTTTGTATAGAAAAGGATCGCTCCTCTTTTTGCGGCATCACTCATTGCTGAATTATCTCCAGCAAGATACTTATCAAAAGGAGTGTTGGTAACCGCAAAACGATTGGCCTGAAAATGGGCCAGGGCTTCACCGATATGACCAAAGTTGATTTTGTCTTTACTGATTCCAGGAATGGCCTTCTTAAAAAGATCCATATAAACCTGATCGTCAGTGATTCTTTCAGTGAGAAGATCCCATGCCTCAATATTTGTCTTAGCATCAGCAATCTCATTACTTCCTGGTTGTCCTCTCATTTCTTCGTGGCTCAGAGGAGGAAACATGGCCTGGGCCGCAAGAGCAGAGCTTAGTGCCTTGGCAATTTCTGGTCTTGTAGGATTTGCGCCGTTAATGGCCGGCTCAGGTGTTTGGAAAGTTTTAGTTAAAGGATCGTATGAAACTCGGCCATCCCAAAAAGAGACTTCTTTATTACTTAAACCGGAGTTGAAAAGATGAGGAGCATTTCTTGGAATAACTGCACCAGTTCCCATTCTTCTGTTAGTCCCAATACCTTCTCCACCCTCACCAATAGGTAGAGGAAGACTATCACTGGTTCCAAGCATTGGATGATGGCAATCCCGACAGCTGATATTGTTGTTTCCAGAAAGCCTGTTATCGACAAATAGTCGGTGCCCGAGATCAAAAAGAGGTGAAGTGAGATCTCTCTCCTTTTTTAACGGTTCGATACTGTGAGTTTTCAGCAGGGCCCGAAGCTCAGTGTCGAGATCCTGAGCGATTAGAGGAGTAACAAATACAAGTGTCAGAAGGATAATTAGATTTTTCATGAACAAATGCTAGAAAACCGAAGCCCGTATTTCAAACAGTATTTTGCTGATGATTGTTATAGTTCGTCTCAAGCCAAATGCGCGACGAATCATTTAATTTATCAATTTGCCCAATTTGCCGTAAAATTCCCCCAAAATGAGTGAAAATCGATGACAATATGAGCAATAAATTCTATAGGTTACAAGAAACCCTGCTTAGGAACATCATATGGAACTGAATCATAACTACGCCAATTCATTAGTCAGCAAATTGCTTTTCGCGGCGATCAAGAAAAGCTATCCAGAAGTAGAATATAGTGAATCTCAGATCTATGAATCCCTATCAGCTCCCCCAAATCTGAAAATGGGGCAAGTGGCCTTTCCATGTTTTCCATTGGCCAAAGAATGTAAGATGGCCCCTCCGATGATCGCCAAAACCATTCAAGAGAATTTGGAAAATGATGCTTCTGTTGAAGAAACCAAATTGGCCGGTCCCTATTTAAACTTTGTTTTGAAAAAAGAGGCATTGGCCAAAAATATCATTGGGGAAATCAGTTCTGGAAACTTTTTCACTAAAGAACTAACGAAAGACACTCCTAAAACCATGGTTGAATACTCTCAGCCAAATACTCACAAGATTCTTCATGTAGGTCACATGAGAAACCTCTGTCTTGGTAGCGCTCTCGTTAATATTTTACGTTACTCTGGCCAAGAAACAATTAGTACAACCTATCCAGGAGATATGGGAACTCACGTTGCCAAATGTCTTTGGTATCTCAAGTATAAAAACCCGGATCCAGTTCCTGTCGAAAACAGAGGAGCTTGGCTCGGTCAAATGTATGCCACGGCAAACCAACTTCTTGAAGATGAGATTGGTACTCCTAATGAAGAAAGCAATAGAAAACAACTCACAGAGATCATCAAGCAAATCGAAAATCAAAACGGTGAATTCTATGAGCTATGGAAAGAAACCAGAGAATGGTCTATTGCTCTGATGAAACAAGCCTACTCTTGGGCCAACGTTGACTTCGATAGATGGTTTTTTGAATCTGAAGTTGATGAAGACTCTTTAAAACTGATGAAGGATCTTCAGGCAAAAGGGATATTAGTTGAAGACCAAGGTGCCGTAGGGATGAGACTTGACGAGTACAATCTTGGTTTTTGTATTCTTATCAAGTCTGATGGTACAGGAATGTACTCCACCAAAGACGTGGAACTGGCGAGAAAGAAGTTTGAAGAGTTTGGTATTCAAAAGTCAATTTATGTTGTCGACAACAGACAGGCCTTTCACTTCAATCAAGTCTTCAAAGTTCTCGAGATTATCGGCTTTGAACAGGCAAAAGATTGCTTTCACTTGCAGTACGATGTCGTAGAACTTCCTGATGGAGCCATGAGCTCTAGAAAAGGAAATATTGTTCCTTTAATGGATCTCATCTCTAATATGGAACATACTATTACGACCAATTATCTTGAGAAGTATCGTGGAGATTGGTCAGATGAAGAAATCGACAAAGTGGCCAGACAGCTTGCTGGAGGGGCCATCAAGTACGGAATGATTCGAGTAGATAATAACAGAAAGATTGTTTTCAATATGGAAGAGTGGCTCAAACTTGATGGAGAAACTGGTCCGTATCTGCAATATGTTTACGCCAGAATCAATTCTCTTTGTCATAAGTTCAATTATGATTCTTCTGCCCAAGTTGATTTTGGAAAGCTGACACACGACTTAGAAGAGGCCTTATTGGTGAAACTCGGCAACTTCAATTCAATTGTCGTCAACTGTGCCAAACAACTGAAAACAATTCACCTAACTTCATACTTGTTTGAACTCGGGAAACTCTTTAACAGTTATTACGCCGAATGTTCCATTGGCGGTGCTGATGATGAAGAAACCAAGCTTGCCAGACTTGCCCTCGCCTATAGCGTTGGAGAAGTGATGAAGAAGGGATTGGCCATTCTAGGAATCGAAGCTCCGGCCAGAATGTAATCGGGAGCGGCCGGGATCACTTCCAAATAGCAGGGAGACCTTTCAAAGTCTCCCACCCAATTCATATTTTTTGATAAAAGTCCTCTATCTAAAATGGGAGGACAAATGAAAAAACTATTCATTCTTTTGCTATTATCTCAATTACTTACACCAGCATTTGCTGCTGATTTTATGGAAGGGACTTTTCTCAACAAAAAAATCACAAACGTCGTTGTTCCGACACAAGATGATTGTGAAGGAGGAGATGATGGAGCTCGCTGGGATGCTGAGTCTGAAAACTGTCTGGTTGATATCGCTGATGTTGTAAAGATCAAGAAAAATGAAGATAAATATTCCGTCGAAGTAATAACTTGGGGTGGGAATCTCCATAGCTGTGCTTTTGAAAATGAAGCTGAAAAAATTGCAGAAGGTCATCTTCAGGCCAAGACAGAAGGTTCAGAATGGGTTGATGGAGACTGGCAGGACAAAGAATGCGTCGTCGATATCAAGTTCAAAGATCAGAATACTCTTTCAGTTGAAGCGAACTGGGCTTGCCAAGTTTTTTGTGGAATGAGAGCAGAACTTTCTATTGAAGAAGCTAAAAGAAATTAAACGATAGTGGGGAGTCGAAGTTTCATTGTGATTCCCCGACCATCATTATTGAAAGCAGAAACTTCTCCATCATGAGCTGAAATGATACTGGCAACAAGACTTAACCCAAGTCCTGTTTTATTTTTAGTTACAAATGGAGTAAAAATTTTATCAATAAAGTCTTCGGGAATACCTGGTCCATTATCAACGACAGAGAGGTCAACAACACCATCATGTGCCCGGATTTTTACTTTAACTCTATTTCCCTCCTCTAAATCAGGGTCCAAAAGAAATGCATCGAGGGAATTGTTAATTATATTATAGAACGCTTGCTCAATATGGAGAGGATCTCCTTCAATAAAACAATCAACATCATCTATCAAAAGTTCTGTATTAGACTTAATCAACTTGATTGAGAGTAACTCTCTTACCTTCAAGAGGGATTCTTTTACATTTATCTTTTGAATATCAAGTTTGTGATTTTGATAGAAATTCCTGTTTGATTTGATAATCTGTTGAGTTCTTTCAGAATAATCCAGGATTTTATCTACTGCCCTTAGTGTTTTTTCGGAGTAATTTCCATCTCGTTCAGAATCCATTTTGATAATCTCAGCGTAATTCATAATCATATGAATAGGATTACCTAATTCATGAGCCAATATAGAAGCAACTTCTCCAAGTCCTGCCATCTTGGCATTTTGAAGTACTTCAAGACGAGCGATTCGCAAATTATTCCATAGAGAAGAGATGGTAAATCCAATGAGGTAATTAGAAGCCAAAAAGATATTGAGTAAAAGAACTGTAGTATTTGGATTCGATGAGAATGGTCCGAGTCCATTAACAGTTCCCATCGTTGCAAACAAGGCAACGGCACCATTCACTAGCCCTACTCCAATATTTCCGATTCGAATTGCAGTTACGACGATTAAAGGAATAACTAAATATATAAGTGATGGTCCAATGACATTTCCCTCTTTCAAAGTGGTGTGAAAAACGACATAAGACAAGAGGGATAAGGCAATTAAGTATGAGGCAAACTCCATGAAAAATGGCAGCGACTTAAATTTAACGAAGTATCTTCTAAGGACAATAAAAGCTGGAGCAATAACAAGAACACCGCCCAGATCGCCAATCCACCATGTCAGCATCAATTTCATGAAAATATCTTTGGGAGCCAAATCAAAAAGAGTTAAAATTGAAACACCTATTAAAGCAGGAACTAAACAGCCTAGAACTCCACACAAAAGTGCATAATAAATAATGGTCTTGATTTTATTGAAAATAAATTCGTCATTAACTAGTTTCTTGTAGAGATTAACCCCAATCCATGCTTCTAAAGTATTTCCTATACCAATTAAAAGTCCTGGAGCAACAGCCAAGCTCAGAGTCTGTCCTGCCCCTAAAATTTGAATCATATTGGCGATTGTAGCTCCAAGGAGAATCCCAGGAACAAGTTTATTTCTAAAGAGAAAGATACTGGCAACAGCAAGACCTGATGGAGGCCAAAGAGGAGAAACCTGATTATGCTCAAAAGCCAGCAGGAGACCAATTTTAGCTGTAACAAAATACATTATTGCGACAGCTATATTGGCGACAAGTAATTTAAGTTTATTAGGAAGTTCTTCCCAAAAGTTCAAAATCATCATTTTCTTATTTCTTGTATATATACAGCTTACCCTCAAAAGAATGAATTTCGAAGCTTAATTGTCTGTGATAGGCTGTTTTTATGACGTATTTGATCTATATTGCCCTTGGGATTTTTGCAGGACTACTTTCAGGAATCTTTGGAATCGGTGGCGGGTTGGTGATTGTTCCAACTTTACTCTTTTGCTTCAAAATTCTCAATTTCCCAGCAGAGCATATTATGCATATGGCGATTGGAACTTCACTTTCCATCATATTAGTAACAGTTACCAATTCCATGTATGCCCATCACCTTAATAAAAATATCGATTGGAATATCAGTAAAAAAATGTTTTTTGCAATTGTTATTGGCGCTCTTGCCGGAGGCTTTGTCTCAAAAGATTTAGCCGCCAAAACTCTTGAGATTATTTTCTCCGTCTACGTCACACTAGTTTCAATCAAAATGTTGATGGATGTAAAAGTTGAGAGAGATCCCAAAGCGACTAAAGATGTTTTCTACTGGATAGTTGGATTTATTATTGGATTCAAATCAACTATTCTCGGAATTGGAGGAGGAACGATCAGTATCCCCTTTCTCACCTGGAGAGGACTCCCAATGAAGAAAGCTGTTGGGATTTCAGCTTCACTTGGGATTCCAATCGCAATGGCCGGTGTCGCAAGTTATATTTACAACGGCATGAAGATTTCAAATCTCCCAGAGTACTCGATGGGTTATATTTATCTGCCTGCTCTTGTTGGTGTTGTTCTTACGAGTTCTTTTTTCGCTAGGATTGGAGCGAAACTATCTCACAATCTTGATCAACAAAAACTCAAAAAGGCCTTTGCCATTTTCCTGATGTTGATTGCTTTAAAGATCTTTATTGGGTGAAAAAAGAATGGCGGGGCGTGAGGGATTCGAACCCCCGACCAACTGGTTCGAAGCCAGCTACTCTATCCAGCTGAGCTAACACCCCGCATTTTTCATAAATATAATACTCTAAAAGAGTTCTGTCTATGCAACCTGCACGGACTTGCGTTTGGAATGATGATGATCCATCCAAAGCACTGCAATAAATCCAAGTATAATCAAAGCGATGGCCAGCCAAACTTCACCATTAATGTGCTCAGGCATCACATTTGCTTCTCTTAATATCTTCACTTTTCCACGGATTACTTTGGTCTCAAGAACTTCTTTCCAAGGCCAAACTTTTCTCATGGAACCAATCAAGATTCCTGTCAACCAGGCCATGGTTAATGAGTGATAATGTTTCATCAACCAATTCAAAATCTTAGAAAAACCAAGAAGTCCTGAAGCTGTTCCACACAAGAAAACAAAGAGAATAACCATGTTTTCAGGAACGAGAGGATTCTTTACTGCTCCAGTGATGTATTCATACTTTCCAAGAATCAAAAGCAGAAAAGATCCTGAGATGCCAGGAAGAATCATCGCAGTGATACCGATAATTCCACAAAGATAAATAAACCAAAAGGCATCTGGTGTTTCAACTGGAATCAATCCCACAATCAAATAAGCAAAAACTGCTCCAAAGACAATCATGGCAATGTTTTTGATATCGAAATGATCTTCAAGCTGTTTCCAAATCACAATAATTGAAGCGGCAATCAATCCAAAAAAAAGCGCCCATGTTGGAACAGGTTGTTCTTTGATTAAATAATGCATCAATCTCGCAAGAGAAAGAATGGCCAAAACCATCCCAGCTCCTAGAGGGATAATAAAACGAAGGTGGACTTTTGCTGCCACGTCTTTAAATCTGAATTTCAACAAATCGATAATGACGTCTTTATGAATGGAAGCTACGGCTTCAAGAAGTCCTTCGTAAATTCCGGTGATAAAGGCGATCGTTCCCCCTGAAACCCCAGGAATCAGATCAGCAACGCCCATGCAAAAACCTTTAAGGAAGTGAACAAGATATTCAATAGGAGTTCTTGGCCCAGGACCAGCTTCCCAAGCCTCTTTCCAGGTCATGTTACTCATTCTTAAGCTCCAGGATGCTCGTCGTGATCACCAGACTCTTTTGCAAAAGGAGTATCTTCCCAGTCCACTTTGAATTTACATTTCGGACATTGAAGCTGATGACCTTCTCTCTTGGTTACTCTCTCACCCATAATTCCGTATCCACAACTTGGACAATCAAACTTATAAGGTTTTGACCAAAGAGCATTTTCGCAATCTGGATATGAAGTACACCCGTAGAAGATTTTCCCATAACGACTTTTCTTCTCTGCGAACTTACCTTTTTTACACTCAGGGCAATTGATTGGAAGAGTGTATGGCAGTGTTGTGTCACATTGAGGGTAATCTTCACAACGAACAAACCGTCCGAACTTCCCTTTTTTGACTTCCAGTTTCTTATTACAAGTTGGACAAGGGTCATGGAACCAGTCTTTTGGAAGAATATGAATATTTCCTTGAAGATCTTTTTTGAAATCCTGAGTTGAGTTACAGTCAGGGTAATTTGAACAGGCCAAGAACTGACCGTTACGTCCCCATTTGATCATGTATTCACCGTCAGCACACTTGAGACATTTAACTCCGGTTGGAATCAACTGGCTTTTGAGATTTTTCATCTCTTCTTTGGCCTTCTCTAGTGTTACTTCGAATTTACTCCAGAAATCTTTTAGGAATTTTTTCCAATTAACTTTTCCTTCTTCAATCTCATCAAGTTGCTCTTCAACTCTTGCAGTAAAGGCCACATCCATGACATCTGGGAAAGAGTCAACAAGCATTCGGCAAACTACGATACCAAGCTCTGTCGGCATGAATCTGTTTTCAATTTTCTCAACGTATCCACGATCTTGAATGTTGGAAATAATCGAAGCATAGGTAGATGGACGTCCAATCCCCTGCTCTTCAAGATCTTTAACCAATGAGGCTTCATTGTATCTTGGAGGAGGAGAAGTCCAGTGTTCGATTGCTTCTGGGTTTTTTGAACAAGGAATTGATTCTCCTTCTTCAATATCTGGAAGAATTCCAGATTTTACATCTGCAGAATCATTGTCATCATCGTCATCGTTTCCACCTTTCTTGGAAGCTTTTTCTGCAGCAGCTTCAAGATAAACCGTTCTAAAACCAGGAAATTTGATGATTGAACCATTGGCCTTGAAGAAATGTCCTTCAGCTTCAAAGGTTACAGTCGTTTGATCGATAACAGCTTGGCTCATCTGAGATGAAATGAATTTATTCCAGATAAGTTCATAAAGTTTTTGTTGATCTGGTTCAAGATCTCCTCTCACTTCATCAGGCGTCAACTCAAGAGAAGTTGGTCTGATGGCCTCGTGGGCATCTTGTACCTTATTTGATCCTTTCTTTTTGTACATGATCGGATCAGTCGGAAGATAGTCCTTCCCATATTTTTTATCAATGAATTCTCTTACCGAATCAAGAGCTTCAGGAGCGGTTCTCACAGAGTCCGTTCTCATATAGGTAATAAGACCTTGCATCCCGTGATCACGAAGCTGAACACCTTCATAAAGTTTTTGAGCTACCATCATGGTTCTCTTGGCAGTAAAACCTAGCTTGTTGGCTGCTTCCTGTTGGAGTTTAGAAGTTGTAAAAGGAGGCGTTGGGTTTTGCTTTCTTTCACGTTTTTTGACTTCAACAACGTTGAACTTCTTTCCTTTGACATCGGAAACAATTTTATCAACCAGAGTTTGATCAACCAGTTCAGTCTTTTTAGTTTTTTCTTCTCCGTAGTACTTTACTTCAAAAGCCGTACCGTCTTTTGCCATCTCACCTTCAATAGAAAACCACTGCTCAGGTACGAAGGCCTTAATGGCATCTTCTCTTTCAACAATCAGACGAAGTGCAACAGACTGAACACGTCCAGCTGAAATACCTCTTTGTACTTTATCCCAAAGGATTGGAGAAATTTTATAACCCACAAGACGGTCGAGAACACGTCTCGTTTTCTGTGAGTTATACATATTTGAGTTTAGTTCAGTCGGATGTTCAATGGCCGCATTTACTGCAGACTTTGTAACAGCGTTGAATACCACTCTATGGATTTTTTTCTTTTTACCGATTTCTTCTGCCAAATGGAAAGCGATCGCCTCTCCTTCGCGGTCCATATCGGGTGCGAGGTAGATTTCTTGGGCGTCTTTGGCGAGTTCTTGAATTCGTTCAATCTTATCTTTCTTGCCAGTAATTGGAACAAGATCAATGGCGAAGTCTTCTTTGATATCAACACCAAGTTTTGACTTGGGAAGATCTTTGATGTGTCCATTAGAGGCCACAACTTGAAATCCTTTACCGAGATACTTTTTGATGGTCTTTGCTTTGGAGGGTGATTCCACGACCACCAAGTTATAAACGCCAAGATCACGTTTGGCCGTAGCCTTTGTCGTTTTCTTGGCGGTTTTTTTGGCTGTCTTCTTTTCAGTTTTCTTTGCAGTTTTCTTTGCAGTTTTTTTAGCAGCTTTTTTTGCAGTTTTTTTGGTTACTTTTTTGGCGGCTTTCTTCTTCGTCTCAGCAGCTTCTGATGCCATGAATAAATCCCTCGTTTTGAGTGATGCTATCTTCTATATAGCTTTTTTCTTACTGGGATTCATTTTGCTCAGAATTCAACAACTCGTCAATTTCTTCTAGGTCGAATTCGGTCAATCCATATGGATTCTCTCTACTATTGAGATCTTCATCCATATACTTGAGTCCGACTTCGTCTTCGATATCATCCAATGACTCATATGCGTCAGCATCTGGGTCAGTTGATTTCTTCTCAATGAAATTGAGGTCCTGCTGCTCTAGGAACTTGTCTTCATCCACTTTAGACTCGTTCAATGACGCTTCAGCATCTGAAATTTCTTCTTCAAGTTTCTCAAGTTCCTTAAGATCGCGCTCATGATCTTTGATAATTGATTTCTCTCTTTCTTGACGCTCTAGTTCATCCAGTTCGTCTTCGGTCAACTGAACTTTATCGGCCTTATCAAGAAGATCCTGACTCAGGTTGTCCAAATTCAGCTCAACATCAAGCTCATCAAGGGCCTTGCCTTCAACATCGACAACGTCTTTAAGAAGTTCTTTATTTTTAACTCGTGAAGCTCTTGCGGCTTGTTCAGCGGTTTTACTCAATGCCAATGTACCAAGAGGAACAACTTGAGTTGAAGTCGATACCAGAGCAGTTGCAAAGTTATCAGTAAGTGAGATAACAACACCTTCTCCAATCTTGTAGGTAGGATCTGGAGTGATTCTCTTACCAGTGGCCCTATCTTCAAAATCATAGAATTCAAAAACAGTACCAAGCTCGACGCCATCTGCTCGACCTCTATCCAGATAAATCACATCACCAAATGATGTTCCACCCGCTGTTGGTCTATAGCTATCAATGATCGCAGCTTCAATATTTCTTCTACTGAAGGCCTTGGTGATTCTGTTGATTTTTGGAGTGTAGACAGTAATTCGATCCTTTCTTTCTACAAGTCCGGTCAAATCCTCAACATAACACTCCCAAAGGTGATTGATTTTTCTCATCGCCTTAAGCTGAGCGGTGATCGTATAACGATAACCTTCTCTATCTGAAATCGGATGAGTCGATTTACCTTCAGCAGAATAGACAGAAAACTTGTCACCTGGTTTTACTTTCACACTGTCATCGAATTTGACATAAATAGTATCAAATTTCTGAATGAAAACTTTTTCAGGAGCCAAAGAATCAATATAACCAAGGTCTTGAACGATATTTGAAGTCAAAAAGGTATTAAGGAAAAAACCTTCTTTAATACTAAATGATACTTTTGAGTTTTTATCGAAACCAGCATCATCATACTCTTCCGGTGGTTCAGTTATCACAATATCGACAACTGGTGGCTCGTACTTCAAATGTTCATCATTAAGAGAGGCTTTTCCAATCGCTGCAATATCTTCATATGTTTCTTCAGATACATATTGAAAGAAAGCTCCATTTTGAGCTAGTTTCTCTCTTTCTTTCATCCAATGTTG
>SBGE01000152.1 GCA_006226755.1 Deltaproteobacteria bacterium
TTTCAAACTTATCTCTCAAAAGTGAAGAAACCCTTTATGAAAACTTTTTACGAAGGTGCGCGGAAGAAATTTTCCATTCTCCTTGAAAAAGATCGAAAACCGGTTGGCGGAAAGTGGAGCTATGACCAAGACAATCGAAAAAAACTTCCTAAGAATTCAGAGCCTCCTACAATTTTAAGTATTGAACACGATCAAGTCACAAATGATGTCATATCCTTTGTTGATAAGAACTTTTCTAATCATCCAGGAGAATCTTCTGATTTCTGGATTCCTACGACTCGAAAGGAATCACTCAAATGGTTGAACCACTTTATAAAGTTCAAACTAGAACATTTTGGAAATTATCAGGATGCCATTACACCCCGTTCAGACTTTGTCTTTCACTCAGTTCTTGCACCTATGATCAATATGGGGCTGATTCTTCCAGAAGAGGTCATTCAAAAAGTTGAAGAGGCCTGGCGAAAAAATCCTGATGTTATTCCCTTAAATTCAGTTGAAGGATTCATCAGGCAGGTTTTAGGATGGCGAGAATTTGTTCGCGGTATTTATCAAAACTTTGAAAAAGAGCAATGGGAAACGAACTTCTGGAATCATAAACGAAAGCTTTCAAATCATTGGTACCAAGGAAATACTGGAATTCCTATCCTAGATGATGCTATAAAAAAAACCATCCGTTATTCCTATAGTCATCATATAGAACGCTTGATGATTCTTTCTAACTTGATGCTACTTTGTGAGATTCATCCTCATGAAGTCTTTAAGTGGTTTATGGAAATGCATTCCGATTCATCTGACTGGGTTATGGGTCCAAATGTATTTGGGATGGGCCAATTCAGTGATGGCGGAATCTTTGCAACCAAGCCTTATACTTGTGGTTCAAATTATTACTTGAAGATGAGTGATTATAAAAAAGGAGACTGGTGCGATGTCGTCGATGGTCTCTATTGGCGCTTCATCGACAAACACCAGGATTTTTATCGAAGCAATCCCCGTATGTCGATGATGGTCAAGACTTTAGAAAAGATGGATCCTTCAAGAAAGAAAACCATTTTTCAAGCAGCAGAAAAATTCATTCAAGAAGTTACTCTTCCGGAAGAGGAATAAATTCTGTTTCATTGGGAACATTTGGAAATCTTCCATTCTCCCAATCAAGTTTAGCCTGTTCGATTTTTTCTTTGCTACTTGAAACAAAATTCCAATAGATATTTCTCTTCTCTGGAAAAACCTCTCCCCCAAGAAGCATGAATTTGGCATCGGATTTGGCTTTGAAGGAAACAAGTGCACCTTTGTTAAAAACAACCAAAGAGAAGCGTTCATACACTTCTCCTTCAACTTCAATTTCACCTTGAGTCACATATAGAGCTGCTTCGTGCTTGGATTCAGTTTTAAAGGAATAACTTGTTCGTTCTTTTATACTTCCAGTTAGATAAAAAAGATCTGAATAAACAGGAACAGGTGATTTCTTGTCTTTGAATTCACCAGCAATCAATGTCAACTCGATCCCTTCTTTTTTAATGAGTGGAAGTTGATCTTTTTTGATGTGAGTGAAATTAGGTTCAACATCTTCATGCTCTTTAGGAAGGGCCACCCAAAGTTGAATGCCTTCCAACTCCACTGCTGGAGTTTGTGGAAAAGAGCGCTCACTATGAGTAATCCCTTTCCCTGCTGTCATCCAGTTCACCTCGCCGGGCTTGATGACAAGTTCATTTCCAAGACTATCTCTATGGAGGATTTCGCCTGAAAAAAGATAAGTGATTGTGGCCAATCCAATATGCGGATGAACTCGAACTTTCATTTCCTGTTCATCTTTAAGAGTTACTGGACCCATGTGATCCCAAAAAATGAAAGGTCCGACCATTCTCTTTCTGGCATCTGGAAGAGAACGGCGTACAGCAAAATTGTCACCGAGATCTTTTTCTTTTGGCAGAATAACTAATTCGATTGCACTCATCTTTTAACCTAACATTGGGACTTCCATCAACAACACTTCCGCATCATCGAGGGCATCCATTGAGAAATTTTCAATATCCTGAATTCCTAGGCCATCACGCTTTTCAAGAATAGTGTCTCCAACTTTCACAGATCCTTCAATCACAAAAAGATATACTCCATTTTTAGGAAGATAGTTTTTGTATTCGAGTGTTTTTCCTTTCTCCAATTGACTAAGAGAAAAGAAAGCATCCTGATTGATTGAAGCGGAATTTTCTCTGCCATCAGGAGAGACGATCAGTTGAAATTTATTTTTTCGCTGATTTTCTTCAAATTGCTTTTGAGAATAAGTTGGTTGAATCCCAAGTTTTTTGGGAAGCACCCAGATCTGAAGAAAGTTGGCATCTTCTTTGTCTGAATTATTGTATTCGCTATGATAAATTCCATAGCCGGCCGACATGGTTTGAATTTCGCCCTTCTTGATTGCATACTCATTTCCAAGCGTGTCTTTATGCCTGAGACTTCCATAGATCGGCACAGAGATGATTTCCATGTCACGGTGAGGATGAGTTCCAAAACCCATTGAAGGAGCAATAATATCGTCGTTGATCACCCGAAGCGCTCCAAAGCCCATGCGTTTAGGATTGTAATAATTGGCAAAACTAAAAGAAAAATTACTCTCTAGCCAACCATGATAGGCCTTGCCTCTCGAGTCGGCCTTGTGAAGTATCGTATTCATAAGACTTTCCTTATTTTTGGTTTTCAACAGACTTCCAAGTCCCATTCCAAAAGCTGAAGAGGCACCGAATAGTCCGATAATTTTCAAAAGAAAATTGCGTCTTTTCATGCTCTCATTATCGGAGGGTTTT
>SBGE01000057.1 GCA_006226755.1 Deltaproteobacteria bacterium
TCAACACCTGTATCAACAACAGCTACGATAATTTCTTCTCTAGGTTGTGATCTTCTCGTTTGATAGGCTCTGTTGATTGAGATCCCACCATCTTCACTATTCTTAAAAGTCCATTGGCTGGAAAGTCTTGGGTCATTGAATTGACCTTCAGCTTTGGTGATATCCCATTGTGAAGGTAGGGCAGGAATCGCTTTTGGAAGCTCAGCTTTTGGTGATTTGAAATCTCTTTGAACATATTGAACGTTACTTTCTTCTTCAAGTTGTGCTTCAAGCTCTTGAAGATTATTTGTATAAACCACATACATGTTTCCAAAAAGTTTTTTCGAGTTTGTGATCAAATCACTTTTTGGAGTTCCATTGATCATTTTAACGATCAATCTATTTGGATGAAAATCAGCGTTGGCAGATAGTGAAACGAGCAGAAGGCCCATAACAGTCAGCAGACGAACCATAACAATTCCTTTTGTTGGCGGATTTAAGTGTGATCATTTTACGAATGCTATAATGAAGTGAGGACTGTTATGTTCTTTCACCTGTGAAAGACAGTGTGAGAATGACATGGTTTAGTGGTCGGGTAATGCTGTTAACTGATTGAAATTAAGAAGATCTGAGTTTGCGATAAAAGCGAATACCCAACATCAGAACTCCAGAAAATATCACCAATCCCAGGATTCCATATCCCATAGAAGCCATGTCTTTCAGGATGACCAGGAAAACGATGGCCACCAAAAACAGTGTCGCCACTTCATTCCAGATTCGAAGTTTCATCGAAGTCCAATGTGTTTCACCATTTTGGAGAGATTTGAATATACGACCACATTGAAGGTGATACAGAAAGAGAAGAAAAACCAGAAACAGCTTTGCGTGCAGCCAGTATTCCTTATTGATGGGCATGAAACTTGGAAGAAGAGAAGGACCAAAGAGAAGAGTCAGGACAGCTGATGGCCAGGTGATACCATACCATAGTCTTTTTTCCATAATTGAGAATTGATCAATTAAAATCTTTTTCTCAGGCTCGCTTTTGTCCATGGCTTCGCGATGATAAATGAAAAGTCGGACAATATAAAACAGTCCGGCAAACCAGGTCACCACGAAAATGATATGAAGGGCCTTGAGGTAGAAAAAGCTCATAAGTTAATATACCTAGTGAGACACACCTTGGAAACTGAGGAGAATGGGTGGAAGTGGACTTTTTCTTGTTCAGACATGGTCAAACAGATTGGAATCTAGAGCAAAGATGCCAGGGAAGCACTGACATTCCTTTGAATCACACAGGAATTGAGCAAGCGAAGGGTTTAGCGGAGTTCATGAAGGATATCCATTTGGATGTTGTTTTCTCCAGTCATCTCAAACGCGCTCACGAGACGGCAAAAATCATTACTGAATCAAAAAAGATCCCATTAATCGTAGAAAAAGACCTTAGAGAAACATTTTTTGGAGAAATGGAAGGTAAGTTCATGACTGATATTGTCTCTCATGTTGGTGAAGATTTTTGGAATTCATTTCGAGATTTTGAAAATACTGATCCGAATCTTTCTTTACCAGGTGGAGAAACAAGAGGCTCTGTTGTTGAGAGAATGTCTGGAGTTTTGGATAAAATTATTCTTGAAGGCCAGTATAAGTCAGTAGGAATTTCCACGCATGGAAGTGCTCTTGTTAATTTGCTACGCCTTTTTTGGGATCGTTCACAGGGGTTCCCGTATATTGGAAATTGTTCACTCTTTCATTTGAAATACAACAGAGAATCGGGCTTCAAAGAAGTGACTTTACTAAATCAAGATTGAAAAGATAATCGACAGTACTAAGATTGAAATCACATTCATCCAAAATCCAACTTTGACCATTTTGCCCAAAGTAATTTCCCCTGAACCATAAGCAATTGCATTTGGAGGTGTTGCCACAGGCAACATGAAGGCTAGGTTACAAGATATCGCAACGGCAATTGCAGGGAGCAAAGGAGAAATATTAGACTCTTTTGAAGCCGCTATAATGATAGGAACCAAAATATTGGCAGACGCAGTATTCGACGATACTTCAGTCATAAAAACTGTAAAGAAGATAGTCATAATAATAAATATGCTCATACTTCCACCAGCAAAGTTATTAACAAGAAAAGAGCCAAAGTCATTGGCCAGACCTGTTTTAAAAAGCATTCCTCCTAATGAGAGGCCACTTCCAAAAAGAAGAAGGCTTCCCCAGTCAATCTCTTTAATATCACTATTACCGAGAATCTTATTTTTTTCATGGAATGGAAGAACGAATAGCATACTGGCAAAAAAGATAGACACAACTCCTGGGTTGAATCTAGCTTTTATGAATTTCGTGATTTCATGATCACTACCTATCAGAAGTTCGACAATGCTGGGTGAAAACCAGAAAAAGATAGCGAGGGCGAAAATGATCATGACTGATATTTCGTGACGATTGAGGTCACCGAAAAAGGCATTCTGATCTTCGACATGATCGAGTGTACATCTGTTTTCTTCTTCGGTGATATGGCGAGTGGAATATTTAAACAAAATAAAAAGAAGCACAACAACTAGCGGTAAGGCCATGAAAAACCATGAGAGAAAACTAAAGTTAATACCTGCTAGTTTGTTTAAAAATCCAATGGCAATCATATTAGGAGGTGAACCGATAGGAGTTCCTAGACCACCGATGGTTGCTGCATAAGCAGTGCCCAGAATAATATGAGAGCGAAGCTCTTTATCTTTTATATCCAAGCTTTTCAAAATACCAATTACAATTGGGATCATCATAGCGGTCGTCGCGGTATTTGATACCCACATCGAGAAAAAAGCAGTTAGGGCATAGATTGCAAAAATTGTTCGCTTCAGGTTCGCTCCTACCCATGGTAAGGCCAAGATACTGAGAGAGATTTTCCTGTCAAAACGTAAATTCTCTAGAGCCTTGGCCATCAGGAATCCACCAAGAAAAAGAAAGATAATAGGATTAGCAAAAGGGGCTAAAGCATTGTTGGCCGTATCAACACCTAAAATGATCGAAGCTGTTACTCCAAAAATTCCAGTGATATGAAGCGGAACATAGGTAAAAAGCCATTGAGAGACAACCCAAAGAAATACTGCCAGAAAGCGCTGGGCCTCTGGTGACATATTTGTTGGCATAATAAGAGTGAGAACAAACAAAAAGGGACCCAAATAGAGTCCCTTCTTAGATATCTCAAGCAATAGCTTTTTCATCTTTATAAAACTCGATTAAGCTCCGTAGGTAGGAGCTCCACCAATGTTTTCGCTATAGAAGTCACCAAAAGATTTCATTTGCTTGTGGAATGAAGTCGCTAGTTCCATTGCTTTTTGTTGGTAATCAGCTTCTTTGTCCCAACTCTTTTGAGGGTTGAGAAGTGTATGAGAAACAGTACCAACTTCTTGTGGTATTCTAAGTCCAAAAATCGGATCAGTTTCAACAAGCTCTTTATTCAACTTGTTGGCCTGAATTGTTCTAATGATTTCTCTTGTTACGTGGAGTGGGAATCTTTGACCAACGCCGTAAGCTCCACCGGTCCAGCCAGTATTAACAAGCCAAACATCAATATCATAACGATCTAGATAAACTCCAAGAAGTTTGGCGTACTCACTAGGGTGTCTGAGCATGAAAGGAGCTCCGAAACATGGTGAGAATGTCGCTTGAGGTTCTTTAACTCCGATCTCTGTTCCTGCTAGTTTTGATGTGTAACCTAGAACAAAGTAGAACATCGCTTGCTCTTTGGTCAGTTTGGCAATTGGAGGAAGTACTCCAAAAGCGTCAGCTGTCAAAAAGAAGATATTGTTAGGGACTTTCCCTTTTGAAGTTTTCTCTAGTCCTTCAATAAATCTTAATGGGTAACTTGAACGTCCGTTCTCAGCAATAGATTTGTCGAAGAAATCAACTTTACCTGTTTTCTTATCAAGAACAACGTTTTCAAGAAGAGCTCCAAATCTATTCGAAGCATCGAAAATACCAGGTTCAGTTTCTTTTGAAAGTTTGTAGGTCTTGGCATAACAACCACCTTCAAAGTTGAAGACACCTTCATCAGAAAGACCATGTTCATCATCACCAATAAGGTAAGTACCTTCATCTGTTGAAAGAGTGGTTTTTCCGGTTCCAGAAAGCCCAAAAAAGATCGATACGTCTTCGTTTTCCATCCTACAGGCACCAGCGTGCATTGGAAGTACGTCTTTCTCAGGAAGAACATAGTTCATAATGCAGAACATACTCTTTTTGATTTCACCTGCGTAAAGAGTTCCCACGATGATGGTTGTATTTGTGTCAAAACAAGTGGCAATAACAGTACCTGTTTTGGTTTTAAATTCTGCAGGATCAATTTCAAGTTCTGGAGCATGAAGAATAGTGAAGTCACTGGACTTGAAATCTCTCATTTTCGGTCTGAATAGATGTTTTGAAAAAAGAGCATGTGAAGGATGGTCTGTGATTGTTCTCACTCCAATATTGTGTTCGGCGACGGCGCCAACACTTCTTTCTGTTATGAACAGGTCTTTACCATCTTGGTTGAGATAGTTCACAACTTTGGCCTTAAGCTTTTCAAAATTCTCATAAGTCATTTCGTTGAGAGAATTTTCCCACCAGATTGTTTTTTCTGTAGAAGGCGACTTCACAACATATTTGTCTCCCGCTGATCTTCCAGTGTGTTTTCCCGTCAACACAACAAGTGATCCGTCTTCAGTCAAACTGCCGTGTCCTTTGCGGACGGCCTGTTCAATTAAAAAATTTCTTGGGGAGTTGATAAAGATTTCGCGATTAGTGTTGTCTGTCTTGAGTCCAAGATCAGCGTAAAAGTTAGTCATGGCCTGCTCCTCAGTATGCTAGCTTTGCCTAGTGCGGTGCAATGTAAATCCCTTAAAAAGGGCCCGTAAAAATTGTGCCCATACTATATAGTTTTAAACAACTTGGCACCCCTTAACTTTATAGCAAAGAGCCATTGGTAGGGATTTGACTGCCCTTGATCTAAAGCCTTCATAATGATGAGGATTGTCGCTTTACATTCCAGCTTTATGCCCCTAAAAAAACTTTTAAAATTAATGATTTGATGTCATGCGTATGACTGGAGCGAGACGACTTTGGAAGCACAACCTCAGGGCATTCAACATGGTGAATTTACTTATGAATTTGCCGAAAAAAGTAATGTAATTAAAAAGAATTCTGTACACCTATGGGGCTTTGGCTTCGATGGGACGGCTTGTTTTCGTAAGGGCACCAAGGCGGGACCTCAGGCACTTCGTGAAATCAGTTATGGAATCGAAGGTTACAGTCCTTATCAAGATTTGGATCTCGAAGACTATTCGAATATTTATGATCTTGGAGATTTTTCACTCTCATACGAAAAAGACGTAGATGCAGATTTTTTGAATGCCACCAAAAATCTACAGGCCTCAATCGATCAATTAGACCTCAAGGGTGAAAAGCAGCGCTTTCTCTTGGTAGGGGGAGAACATTCGGTTTCTTACGGTCAAATTGTTTCACATCTCAAGCAGTATCCGGACATGGTTCTTCTTCACTTGGATGCTCATGCTGATCTAAGAGATGGTTATGAGGGACATCATTATTCCCATGCCTCAATCATTAAAAGAAGTCTCGACCACTTTGGACCTGATCATCAATTGATTCAATATGGAATCAGATCAGGAACAAAAGAAGAATATGAATGGATGAAAGAAAACAGAAGTCTTGCGACTTCAAGAGCTGAATTTTTGGAAAGAGTTTCTTCTATTGAGAAGTCTCGCCCGATTTATTTGACTCTCGACTTGGATTATTTTGATCCAGGAATTTTTCCAGGGACTGGTACACCAGAACCGGGCGGAGAAGATTTCCACTCATTCATTTCTCTTGTAAAAATCTTGAAGGAGAAAAATTTCATTGGAGCAGACGCCGTTGAACTTTCTCCAGCCTTGGACTCAAGTGGCAATAGTTCAGTTTTTGCCAGTAAAGTTGTAAGAGAAATTCTCTTATTGCTTGCAGATGGCCTTAAGTGAGGATGGTACTATGATCGAATGGACTAAAGAAGATGCGCTCAACCATTACCGAATTCCACATTGGGGTAAAGGTTTTTTCGGAATAAATGACGAAGGAAACCTTTCTGTTTACCCTGAGAAAAGGGTCGATGGTCCAAGAATTGATATTTCCGAGATTATTACTGAAATGAAGAATCAGGATATCAGTCTTCCTGCCGTGATTCGATTCCACGATATCCTCAGACATCAAGTTGCAGAGATCAATAAAGTTTTTAGAAAAGTCATCGATGAAGCTGATTATAATGGTCGATACTGTGGGGTGTACCCAATCAAAGTCAACCAGATGAGAGAAGTGGTTGAAGAAATTGTCGACGCTGGTGCAAAGTATGATTACGGTTTGGAAGCAGGTTCTAAAACCGAGTTGATGTCAGTCCTGGCCTTAAATGAAAACAAAAGGTCCCTTACCGTTTTGAACGGATATAAAGACGAAGAATACATGAAACTTGCCATGCTTGGTATTAAGCTTGGACGAAAAGTTTTTGTCGTCATTGAAAAGTACTCTGAACTTCCACTTCTTATCAAAGTGGCTAAAGAAATGAACGTTGCTCCACTTATTGGTTTTCGATCAAAGCTCGATACTGTTGGTGGTGGCAAGTGGACTTCTTCTTCTGGAGAGCGAGCTAAATTCGGACTTACAACTTCAGAAATCCTAAAAGGTGTTGAGCTTCTTAAGAAAGAGGGATTCGAAGATTCCTTAAAACTCTTTCATTTTCATATCGGTTCTCAGATTCCTGAAATCAGAAGCTTTAAAGAGGCCATCAATGAAGGAGCTAGAATCTTCTGTAAGCTTTATCAGCAAGGTGTTCCTCTCGAGTATTTCGATGTTGGGGGCGGGCTTGGTGTCGATTATGACGGTTCTAAAGGTGGAACTGAGTCTTCTATCAACTACGATATGGAAGAATATATTTCTGACATCGTATATAACTTGAAACAAATTTGTGACTTGGAAGAGGTCCCGCATCCAAACATTGTCACGGAGAGTGGGAGAGCGATTACTTCCAGACACTCATGTGTTGTCGTAAATGTCTTTGACAAGATCGATATGGTTAAAGAGGATTTCAACACAAATATCGTAACAGGTGAGCATATACTCGTAACTAATATGAGAGATGCTATGAATGACCTCGGGAAAGATAATGTTCTCGAAACTTTCAACGATGTTTCTCAGTTTAAATCTGAAGCTCATTCAGCATTTAAACTTGGAGTTATTGACCTAAGAGAAAAAGCTGTCATCGAAACGATCTATTGGATGACGTTAAGAAAAATTCAAGAGTTAGTTAGAGACATTGAGTGGGATGAACTACCAGAAGATTTGAAGGATCTGGATACCCGACTTTGTTCTAAGTACCTTTGTAATTTTTCAGTATTTCAATCACTTCCTGATACCTGGGCCATCGGACAAATCCTACCGATTGTTCCATTGACCAGACTAAATGAAAAACCAACAGTAAACACGACCCTTGCAGACATTACCTGTGATAGCGATGGTAAAGTTGATAAGTTCATTGGAATTGGAGATTCAGAAGAGACTCTGATGCTTCACGACCTTAAAGAAGATGAAGAATACAATCTTGGAATTTTTATGACAGGTGCTTATCAAGACGTGATGGGTGATAACCATAACCTCCTTGGACGTCTTAATGAAGTTCATGTCTTCTGCGATGATGAAGATCCGCTGGATTTTTATATTGAGGAAGCAATTCGAGGTATATCTTCAAGAAAAGTCCTTCAGACCATGCAGTACAATGATCAGGCTTTGGCCAGTGCTGTTAAAAAAGAGCTCGATAAGCAGATCAAGCGAGGCAAAATTCAACCTCGTGAAGGTGTAAGGCTTGTTGATTTTTATGAAAGGTGTCTAAGGGGTTATACTTATCTTAAGCATGAATAGGGCATAGATAAGGAAGCTTTTTGACAGATATGATTTCACATAAATCCAGGATGATTGTAGCGGCAGTCTGCTTGCCGCTTCTAGTCTATATTGCTTATCGTCCTTATATTGAAAGTGCCTGGTTCATTGATAGCTTCTATCAGTTTGAATTGACACCGTTTCTAATCTCATTAACTAAAGTTCCGAGACTTCTTCTCTTGGTTGCATTAGGTTTTTTGATTCCTCTTCATCATTGGGTTTCAAGCGGGAGAATAAGTTTTTCTTCAATTGCTGGTGCATTGTTGTTTTGTCTCTTTCCGTTTTTGGACCATTTTGTTCACTATTCATATGGTCTCGAAATAATGACTTGTTCAATTGTTCTGTGGTCAGGAGTGGCACTTTTTAGAATTATCTTTAAAAAATATTGGAAAAACTTATCCGTTCTCTATGTCATTTTGACATTGTCGTTTCCTTTTTTATTTAAGTTTGACTTCATCAATTATGTCTCCCTTAATGCCTGCTTCGCTCTTTTTCTGCATTTTCAAGCGGCTTTTGATATTGAAGGGGGCAATAGAAGAAACTATATGGTTTTATTTTTTCTGATTATGTTTGAAATGATTTCTCTACAAATCAGACAAACCTGGATTGGTAGTTCCACCAATTGGACAAATCAACTGATGGACTTCAAGGTCGGCGGGACAATCTTCCAACAATCGCTTTTGATGCGAGATCTTTCTGAACTCCAAGAACTTCCTTCTGAATTGATCATTCCTGGAGGAGATCGGACAGATTTGATCACAACTGTGTATGACTTCATGAAACCTGAGAGCAAGCTGGTTCTTCATGAGAAAATGTTGAATTTTATTGCTATTGCCCACCTTCATCTGGAAACAGTAGAAGATCCAAAAGAAGAAAAGTGGTTCTGGTATTTCTTGGAGCGAATTTACTATACACGGATTCTTAAACTCGATTACGATCTTTATAATCGCTTATATGTTCTTTTCCATGGACCAATACTTAGGACCTGGAAAGAGGATAAGGATTTTGAATTCTTCAATTTGAAATATGAAGAAAAAATACATGAACTTCTCAAAAGTTCAGACGAAAAAGAGATGGATCGGAAGTTTATAGATTTCCTTGAAGCCGAGAGAGATTACTTAAGAGGACTTTGATGAGATTAGTTGTTTTGCTTTTTCTTTTTGTCGCTACGGCTCAAGCTTCATGTCCCGGAATGAAAGGGGAGATGCTCAAGCGCTGCGAGTGTTTCGAAAGTCTGCAACGACCTAACCTTGAAGAGCAAAAGTGCCAGGAACCAAATGACTGTATAGTTCTTCACGACAGATGTGGAGGTTGGGCAGCATTAAATAAATTGTTTAAAGTAAAATACGAAGACTTATATAAAAATCCAAACTTCAAAAGTCAGATGCCTGAGCCAAATGTTACTTGTCATCAAGGGATGTGTCGTTTGAGACCAAAGGTTCCAGCAGGAAGGGGACGAGGTTAGGAGATTTCTAGAATCTCATATTCTTGAATACCGCTTGGGGCTTCAAGTTCTGCGATGTCACCCATTCCATAGCCAATTAACTCTTTGCCAAGAGGCGAGTGTATGGAAAGGCAATTGTATTCATTTCCTTCTATCACAACAACATGATTAGAAAATGTCGGACTCATGAAAAAAACCATTGTGTCTCCGTCATGATCAACTTCAACGATATTAGAAACCGAAACGACTTCGTTCGTTGCAATCATCTCAAGATTCTTGATTAGATTAAGATCCCGCTTAACTTCTTCAACACGTTTGGCCTGTGCGCCGGCCAGGTAACTGGCTTCAATTCTTCGTGTGTCCCATTTGTCTTCTTGTTCCATTTCGGCATCGATTGCTTGCTCTTTTGTAGAAGCTGCAATTTTTTCGAGCTCGTCGAGTTCCTTTTCAAGGAGTTGGATTAATGCGGTTTTAATAAAGTTTTTCAACATACTTTATATTATCCCAAATCAGGATTTTGGACAGCATTTCTGAATCGTATGATTGAAAAGGTTCATGGGTATGCTCGAAAAATAAAAAAGCCCGATCATTTTTGCTTGCGCTCAAATAATCGGGCTTTTTTGGTGGCCCCGGGGAGACTCGAACTCCCACGCCGGTGAAGGCGGCGGATTTTGAATCCGCTGCGTCTACCAATTCCGCCACAGGGCCATTGTCTGAAAGACAGTGACTGATATTAATGAAATCAGGATCATGTGTCAATTTAGTCGAGCTTGAGAAGTTCCAAAGTTTCTTTTGGACCAAAGCGGCAAAACTCTTCGCCAATGTGCTTTTTAAGCTCAGAGTTGTCGATAATGCATGAATATTTAATGTAATTGATAAAGTAGTCTGGGAAACTCCACGCCATTTTTACTATCTTGGCGGCTTGCTCCAAGATAAAAATCGGTGCAGGCAAATAGGGAACACCTAAGTGATCTTTAGCATCCCGAAGTGAGATGACTTCATCTGGAGCGACGTTAAAAATTCCAGTTGGAACTCTGTCCAGACATTTGATGATGACTTTTGCCATATCGAATTCATGAATAAATTGAAACATTGGATTGAAATCAATTGGCACTGGTACATAGGGTGTTGTCAAATACTGGCTCATCGTATTTTTAATCTGAGGCCCAATGATACTGCACGGTCTAAGTACAATGGTTTCAATTTGATTTTGGTTTTTCCACATCCAGTTCGTTGCGATCTGATCCATTTCAACTACATCACGAAGCTCTGGATATTTGATACTGGCCTTAAGAGGATAATCTTCTGGAATGAAAACGGGGTTATCATGAAGTGCACCGTAGACATGATAAGTCGACATAATCAAAACTTTCTTAACTTGTTGCTTGAGGCAAAGTTCTAGGATTTTACTTGTTCCCATCAAATTGAGATCGAGCCTTTTACTTAATGAAGCCTGATCACTTTGAGCATGGGAAAGTCTACCCAAGTGGAGAACCATATCAAACGATTTCTCTCTAAAGAGCCTTTCAAAGTTTCCGCGAGTGTACTTCATTCTTTGGTACTTGATATTTTCTTTTCTCACCAGAAAATCTGTGTCTCGTGGATCAACTCCATGGATGGAAATTTCTGGAAACTTCTGGGCAATCAAGCTTGCCGTGAGCTTGGCCAATCCTCCGCCCGCACCAATAATCAGAATGGATTTTACGTCTTTTAAGGAAATCATTATTTTTTTGGACCTTTCTGATTTGCGAAAAATGGTCTTCTCATCTTGATCCCTTCATCGATCAGATCTTTGATGACTTTTTCTATTTTGAAAACTTGTTCATCAATATCTTTATCTGGAGAGTCTTGATCAAGACCTTCAGGAATTTTTATCGGTTCACCAATATGAATATCCACTGGTGAGGGAAGTGGAAAATAGTTGAGAGATAAAGGAAGTGCAGGTAGACCTAAGGCCTTTTGTATAATTCTTGGATGATATACATAAGGAAAAAACTCCTCAGCCCCAACAATTGCGATGGGGAGGATTTCAGTCTTGGTTGCAGCACACATCCTATAGAATCCGCGAGTAAAAGGTTTCATTTTATAATAGTCGGGAGTGGACTTCGCGATACCCTTAACTCCTTCTGGAAAAACCATGACACTTTGACCTTTTTTCAACAGATTCAAAGCATTGGTTCTATCTCCAAGAACGGAACCACCTTCGGCAGCCCATGGAGCAATAAAAGGAAGTGCTGTGAAAAATCGTTCAACCATAGGTCGTAAAATTCGTGGAGGAAATATATCCATGACGAAAGCTGTCGAAAGAAGCATTCCATCGATAGCGATTTGACCAGTATGGTTTGATGTCACCATATAGGGTCTGTCCTGGACGTTTTCTTTACCGAATACTCTGACTTTGAAATAATGCTTATAAATAGGATAGATTTTTTTCAGTGAGTTTCTGGCCTTGTTTACATTGAGTCCCCAAGGGTCTTCACCCACGGGATAACGCTCAAGAAGGGCCTCCTCAATCTTTTTGAATTTCTTTTTTTCGCTCTCGGAGAGGGTAAATATACCCGTCAGTTTATCCAACATATTCACTCGGATTTGTAAGTGTTTATTACTACAACATTTTACCAGAATGTCCCTTCTTCACAACAATGAGGGCATTCGATATACTTTTCCTACCTCAAGGTGATCATAAGGATACCTACTGGAGTAACTATGCAAAAAAATCAGGAATGGAAATCAAAAGTTCAAGAACTCTTTCAATCAGCTCAAGATGAGTTCAAAAGGACAACTGAGATTGGCAGGAAGATGCTGAGTGCTTCGAAAACCAATTCCAATTTGCATGAAGCTTATGAGGAGTTGGGGATGCTGGTCGCAAAAGAGATTAAAAAGGGCAAATTGAAATGGGATAATGCCCGAGTGAAAGAATTACTTTGTCAGATCAACGACTGTGAAAAAGATCTCGAGACCATTGAAAGTGAAGTGAAAAAAATCAAATTTGCTGCAGGTCCAACAGATATCAGTGCTGAAGCAAAGTTACAAAGCGAAGTAAAAACTGAAGCGGAATCTAAAGAGAAGAAAGACGACGATAAAGATTCTTAAAAAAATGCTTTGAAATTAAAAAGATTGAAGTAATAGCTAAAAACTCCCAGAAAAATACTACTGAATAATAGATTGAGAATAGCTGCAATCTTGGCCCATCTCGGTATTTCAACTTCTTTTTCTTGCCATCTGTTTCTTTGAAAGATGAATTTAGGTTTGTAGAAAATCGCTAAGGCCAGTGCTACCGCAATAAACTGATAGATACCAAAAAACAGATAAACTCTAATCAGTGAGAAGAGCTCCTGCATTAAATCTCCGCTACGGATTGGAGAAGATGTGTCACGATTGAGTCGTGGAGGGCCTTCAGTCCATCACCTTTTTCAGCTGAAACAAAATGAATATCCTTGACCCATTTATAGGCCTTAAAAAGTTCAGGTTTGATCTTGTTCAAAGCAGCTCTTTCTTTTTGTTTTTTCAGCTTGTCCATTTTGTTGAAAACGAGAGTTGTGCTGAAATCAAAAGGTTTAAGATACTGTTGAAATCTTTGATCAGCATCCTGATTGGGATGTCTTGAATCTTGAATATTGATCATTTGTAAAGCGGGCGAGCAATGAGTGAAAAAATCATTCATCAAAACATCCCACTGACGACTCATTTCTTTACTGACTTGAGCATGACCGTATCCCGGTAAATCAAAGAGCCAAAAATCTTTTGGATGTTCTTCTTTTCCATCAGATAACTTGAATGAAAAAATATTGATTTCACGAGTTCTTCCCGGAGTGTTTGAAGTTCTGGCTACACCTTTGCCAAACAGGGCGTTGATCATACTGGATTTTCCAACATTGGATCTGCCAACAAAACTGACTCCTGCAATATCTTGATTCTCCTCAAGCCAACCTACAAGTTGCTCAGGATTGGACATTCCGTATCTGAATGTGGCGCTTCCTCTTAGGATTTCCACTTTGTTTCCTTTTTGAAAATGTTGCCTCAAAGATCAGTCATTTAGGCGACTTTTTCTATTCTATCCTGTTTAAGGCTCTTTTTGTAGTTTGTTAGTCAAGGAGCGTCAATGGAAAATATGTGTTTAAGAAAAGAGTTTCCCCGAATTGATTTAAATGGTCTGAGAATCAACGATTCAGTGACGTTGATACCTGCTTATGGACAGAAAAAGAAATTCAAATTGAAAAGAACTGAATACCATTTCAACACAGGAGACATTGAAAATGCCCAGGTGAACAAGACTCAGGTTTCTTTACCTCAGATGACTCGCTTTGGGGCCCAGTTGGAAATGAGACTGATTTCCTTAACAAATGAAAAAGATTCTTATGAGCGGGGACGTTACGAAGTCAGAACTCTTAACAACATTCCCTTTAAGCTTAATGGTCAGACCATTTATCATTGCTTCCCTGAAAGAGGGGATATTATTACCCTCGGATACAATCAGATTCGCTTTGATATCCCTACTTCGGACTCATCTAGTGATGAACACTTTCCTGTCTCTCAAAAAGTCTGTGAATCTGATATATCCATATTGATTGAAGGTGAAACAGGAACAGGGAAAACAAGAATGGCCGGAATGATTCATGAAAAAAGTAATCGCGCTGGTCGATTTGTTCATTTGAATTTGAGTTCTTTCTCAAAAGGATTGGTTGAATCAGAACTTTTTGGACACGTAAAAGGGGCCTTTACAGGGGCCCACTCTGATAAGACAGGAGCTCTTCTTGAAGCAGATAGAGGAACTCTTTTTTTGGATGAAATTGATTCAATTCCTAAGGATTTGCAGGTCAAGCTTCTTCTGTTCTTGGACAATGGAAGTTTCAGACAAGTCGGAGGTGTTGGTATGAAAAAGACCAGGGCAAGAGTTATATTTGCTAGTGGAAGAAGCCTGGATGAACTTGTTCAAAGTGGAGATATTCGTAAAGATTTTTTCTTCCGGTTAAAAAGTGGAATGAATATAACACTCAATCCTCTTCGCGATGAACCAGAAAAAATTGAAATGCTTTGTCGCCAATTTTCAGAAAAAAAATCTGTCTTCATACCTGACGATGTAATTGAAGAGTACAAGAAAATTGAATGGCCTGGAAATGCCAGACAGCTCTTGGGTCATCTTGAGAAGAAGCGAGTTATGCTGGGGGGAAAAATGGCATGGGATGAAATGGATCTCTCTTTGAAACACTCAAATTTAGAAAGTATTCTACCATCAAATGTTATACCCATGCATAAGTGGAAACAGAATTATGCCATGAGAATTTTGGAGAGATTTGATGGAAATATCAAAAAAGCTTCTGATGTCTTACAAATCAGTCAAAATACTCTTCGAAAACTTGTAGCAGAATGATTAAACCGCAAGGATAGAATTTATATAGACATCCTTGATTTCGCCTTCGAGTTTCAAGTCTTTGATAAGACCGTTGAGTTCGATCATCAGTTTGTCTTTGAGAATGACTTTCCCTTCCTCTGAAAGCGGTAGGCTCGGTATGATCGGATGAACCATCATATTGAGTCTGTCGTGAATGAGATATTCGTTTTGAACTTCAAGAAAGTAAGCCTTGATGTACTTGTTTGAAGTTTGAATAGTGAAGTCTATTTTTACCTGCTTCGGATTATGTATGCTTTCAATATATAGAGGCATTCTGAGATTGAAGATTGTGAAGTATTTCTCATCTCTCTTATAGTAATTCGGTCTTACGCCAATTTGGATGGCGTCTTCATCACTGGCAGGTCCTCTCACTTTCAAATAAAGATCTTCAGAGTTGTACCATATACTTACAGCAGTGATGATCATCAC
>SBGE01000284.1 GCA_006226755.1 Deltaproteobacteria bacterium
ATACCTATCCACTTTTTTTAATTAAGCAGACTCCTCATCTTTTAATCCCTTTTCTTTATGGTTTGTATCGTTGGTTAAAACAGAAAGAAGCATCTAACTTCATCGTTTTTTCTTACGCTTCATTTTTTGGAATGTTGACTTTATTGTCCCTATCGAGTGTCAAGCTAAGTAACTATCTTCTTTCTCTTTACCCGTTTTATGCCATTTGCGCAGCATTTGGAGCCTATCCGCTTCTAGAGAAGCATCTTTCAAAGTTTAGAAAGTTTATAACAGGACTAGCTCTAATCGCTCCTTTGGTTCTTCTTATTTTCCCGCTAACGAACACATCAAAAAGAGATCAGGGACTTTATCAGTCTCTAGAAGTTTTAAAATTATCTAAAATAGATACCAAAGTCTCGAAATGGTATGTTGTTGATAATGTTTATCCTTTTTGGAATGTCGCCAATTGGGTGGGGTGGAAAGGTTTAGGCAATGTCTGGGCGATAGATCAGAACAAGTTTAAGGAAATGCTCATTTCTTCAGAAGAGAATCAAGCCTGGCTAGTTCCAATTGGGTATTTTGATTCATTAGAGAATAAAGAATCATTTCAAAAACTTTATGAGTCAAAGAGAGAAAATCTTCTAATTCTTATCAAGAAAAGTTTGATTCAAGATAAAGCATTGGTGGAGAGAAGATGAGTCAATATGATCTCACCATAGTCTTTCCAGTTTACAACGAATCTCGAAGAATTGATCTCCATAAAGAAAGAGTCAAAAATCTAAACTTTGAATATTCAGTTCAGATAGTTTACGTCAATGATGGTTCAGTCGATGGTTGTTTTGAAATGATGAGACAAGATCTCGCAGCAGATCACGTCAAATTTGTCGAAAATCCACGAAATCTTGGGAAAGGTGGAGCCGTTAGAACAGGTGTTCAGGCCAGTGATGGGAGATATGTTCTTTTCACTGATTTTGATGTTCCAGTAACTCCAGAAACATTTAAAGGTATTTTTCAGCAGATTCATGGAAAAGATCAGACAGCAGTTATTGGTGTTAGAAAGAAAACTAGTGAAGTCGAGAACTCAGAGAATCGAACAAGAAAATATCTTTCCTGGGGATTTCAATCATTTCTCAAATGGGTCATAGGGATTCAGGTTACTGATTCTCAGTGCGGATTCAAGATCTTTGACAATAAGAGTGGAAAAGAAATCTTCTCTCGAATGAAAACAAATGGTTTTGCCTTTGATGTTGAGATGCTTTTGTTGGCCCGTAAACTAGGAGTGAAAGTTGAGGAGTTTCCTGTTGTTATCCTTGAAGATTGTGGTCCTAGTACAATTAATATTTTTATCGATCCTTTAAAAATGGTGGTTGAGATATTAAAAATCAGATGGAGATTATTCTTTGCAAAAATATAGAATCAATCTGACATTCATTCTCACTTTTCTGTTCATTCCTCTTTTTACAAATGTAAAAAGATCATGGGATATGTTTTTAAACACTGTTGATTTTTCTATTTATCAGCAGGCTCTTTATGAAATAGCAGCTGGAAACTCGTGGAACCCATATCTCACGATTAGGAATTCAAATATTTTAAACGATCACTTTGATCCAGCTATTTATCTTGGAGCACTCTGGGTATTGATATTTGGTGAGTCCGTTACAGGTCTAATGGTCTTTGAGTGGCTATGGTTCTTTTTTGGCGCTCTAAGTCTCTATTGGATCAATAGAAATGAGACATTTGATTATAAAAGTGCTCTTTTTGTGATGTTCGCCTACACATTTTCAAGAGGTGCACTTCAAGGAGTCGAATTTCCGATTCATCCCACCACTTGGTCAATCGTCCCCTGTGTTTGGACAGTCTTCTATTTGATAAAGGGCGAATATCGAAAATTTGTCCCTATGTTTATCATTCTTTGTCTCTTTAGAGAGATGTATTATTTCGCGCTTTCCGGAGTTGCAGTATATTTCTTTTTGAAGAGGGAGTGGTTAAAGTCACTTCTTAGCATTGCTGGTTTTGGAGTCTTGATTGTTGTCTTGCTTAAGGTCAGACCTTGGCTAGTTGGTCCAACGATTGAGTATGACAATGGTGTGATGCAAATGATCTTTGGTTTCAAAGTCATTGCGATGTTTAAAAAAATATTTGAAATGACCTATCCTTGGCAAATATTTGCTCCAGCTGTGCTCCTCATTCCATTGGCCTACTTTCATTCTCTCGATCGCAAAAAATATCTTGATCAATTTTTGAAGGTACTTTTTTTCATTTTGCCTGGTTTTTGTCTTCATATACTAGTCGGGAGAATGGTTCATCACCAATCAATTCCATTTGCTATACCTCTCTATGTCTTTTTAGCCATGCAAAACTGGAATTTTCTTTTCAAGAGAAGGAAGCTTTTTTATTTCATTTTGGTTGTCTTGATTCTCTTTTCATCTTCTCGCTATACCAGAATGATCAAACACATCTTTGTTGGAAGTAAAGTGACGAAGATAGATTTTGATGGGAAAAGAAAGTCTTTTAAAGAAGTTGAGAGAATTGTAGATAATCTTCCAGACGGGTTAGATATTATTGCAACGGGAAGTGTGGTTCCTTTTATTGTGAAGGCTGGGCGAAAGGTTTACCAATTTTGTAACAATGGTCCTTTTCTAGATAAGTATGATGTAGTGATTGTTGAAAAGAATCACCAGCTCATTTCAAATCCTCTCAATTTTGATCAGGTCGATGAGGTGGAGAGAGACTGTCGTTCGATGGCCTCAGAAGTATTATATGAAGACTATTTTCATGTAGTTTTTAGAGG
>SBGE01000146.1 GCA_006226755.1 Deltaproteobacteria bacterium
TTTTTTAAATACCCAATAATTAAATTTTTGCTCCATTCCACCGGGAGAAACATGGTCTTCTTTTTGGAAGTCGAGTAATTCAAAACTTAAACCAACTTTTTGTATTAGTTCATCCTTTGCATAGCGAACAATTTCAAGGCCACTACATTTCAATGGGTCATCTTCAGCAAAAACTAGCTTCCTAATAACGGAGATGATATTTACGACGCTGCTTATAACTTCTCCACGTTCTCTCAAGGGTAGAATGCCCCATCCACACACTGATATTTTCAAGCTCCTGTCCTTTTGCAAGCATAAGATCGGTAAATCCCTTACGTCCTCCATATAAATCAATACCTCCACCAAAATAACGCCTAACTGTTTTTACTAAAGGCCTTCTAAAGTTTTGTCCCTTCACAATTCTTAAAGCAAATTCCTGCTCTTCAAAAATTATTGGTATTGGCTTCCAACGATCTTCATAAGGGAGTGCAACGATTTTTGTCTGAAATAGCCACAAGACTTTCTTCCCATTAAATTCTTCAATTTTCCAAAGCTCCTTCTTTTTTAAATTATCAACTTCCTGAGGGCGAAGCCCAAACCAAACTGTTAAATATAGCCAATTAAACTGCTCATTTTTAATCTGGCCTTTGGCCGTGTACAAATTATCTGGCTCAAGCGGCTCTGATGGTTTTCGACAATATTGTTCTTTTGAATAGTAAGCATCAATAAGTCTCATTCGCTCATATCCTTTTGGTGTTGGAATTTGCAGAAATGGTCTTCCTGTCTTTTTACAAAAATAAAATCCCCACAAATTAGCAATCTTGATTATGGATTGAATGTAACGAATACTGTACTTCTTTGAGTGAAAATAATCATAGATGTCATATATCGAGTAATACCAATCACTGGGTTCAACATTTATAGAGACAATCATTTTCTGAGCGGCTTTCCAGATATGCATTGCTCGTGATGTTCTTCTTTTCCCTTTATCGACTTCACTATCTCTTTTTCTAATAAATCTTTTTTCAAATTCAGCAACAAATTCTTCAGGAAGGTAAGAATCAAATCTTTTTTGAAATTTCTCATTCTTCTTTTCTATCTCAATTATTCGTTCTTCCTGTCTCTTAAGATCGAGCTGAGAATTAAGTTGCCTCGCTCTCACTTTTGCTTCCTCAACACTCATGTATTTATAAAATCCAAGGGCCGTCCAACGATCCTTTGAAATATCCCATTCTTTTTTGGGAAATTTGGCCGTAGAACCTTTCGTATCTTTTTTCTTGAATGAAACATATTGAACCTTCCACTTTGGTTCACTTTTCTTTTGAGGCAAAGCTCTCACGTAGTAGCCCATCCTAGCTCCTTTTCTGATTAAATTTGTCTGATTGGAATAACATCGTCTCCATCGTCCTAATCGGACGATGGTTTTCTTTCTAAAATACTGATTTCATTGAAGGTTTTGGTGGAGGTGGTGGGAATCGAACCCACGTCCGAAACAACATCTAGATAAGGCGCTACGTGTGTAGTCTACGGTTTTTGCCAGTAGACAAGGCTGTTCACTTTCGTGCCAGTGACAAACCCCGGTGAGTTTTTAACGAGGAGACCCGGCAGCCTCAAAGCACAGTTAGACTGCGTACTTAACAGCGTTGCCTGATTCTGTTTCTTGGCACAGGCGCCTCATGAATGGGATCGCTAATTAAGCGGCCATTGCAGCTGGTTCATAAGAATCAGCAATTATGATTTGGGCTCCTTTTTACCAGGACCGTGGAGACCAACCTGGACACGCTCCCTAAATTTCAGTTTGCCCCGTCGAAGCCATGGCACCCCCAAATTTGGAAATATTTGAATGTCTTGTAGCGGATCAAATCCTCTACTCTTATAAAGATAGTATGGATCTTTCTCATTACAAGAGACGTTTGTAGCATGGATTGAAATGAGTATCAATGAATCTTTTGAATTACAGCTACTTAGAGGAGAAGTATTTGATATAATAATCCAACCATTCGACCCATTCCTGACGTTTTTCTTCAAAATACTTGATTTGGGTACTGTCCAACAGCCTCAAAATTTCCCCAAAAAGTTGAATGGCTTGCCTTCTATTAGGAGTCGACGGCATGGTAGAAGCGCTCAGAAAAAGAGCATAAATCTCTTTCTCTTTTTGTTTCTTGTCTTGTAGCCGAAATATATCCTGCATTTTATTTTGAGTCTCAAGTCTGTTTTGTAAGCGCTCCCTTGAAAGATCCTTAAAAAGTGAAAGCTTGCTTTTTAAAAGATCTTTTTGTTTTTGATTGAGCTCTCCCAAGAAAAACTCATATCTGCCATAGTAATCTTTAATCTCAATCTCTTTTATTCGCTCTTGCAGCTCTTCATTTTTGTCTCTGTTGATCTCAAAAAATTGCTTGATTTGCTTTTCATCAAAATGAGCTATTTGCTTAGCCATAATAGCTGAAACTTGTTCCGAAAGAGTAATGTATCGACTCTTTAAAGTCTCATATCCTTTAGCTGGATCAAGATTCTCTGGATCAAGTTTTAATATGTCTTCGCGGAAAAGTTTCGCCATTTCAACATTATCTTTCAGAAGCTTTTGAATCTCATTTTTAACCTGATCCTCCTGTTCTCCATAGAGTCCAAGGTTTTTATCAATACGAGACACAATAAAGTAGTCGAGATTGGGCATCACCAAAGATTTGAAACTACAAGCAGAGAGGACTAGTAATGTGAAGATGAATAAGAAATTTTTCATATAGGGCATTCTATCGAGCGAGAATGCCCTTGG
>SBGE01000238.1 GCA_006226755.1 Deltaproteobacteria bacterium
TGAATCTCTAACTGGAAGATCAAACAACATTTCTATTAAATCATTTATTTCTCAATTTGATCGAGGATTTCCCTTGGTAAATAAATTGGGTATTTTTAGCCAAATGTTTTTCCCGTCATTTGACTTCAACCTTCTTTTACAGAAGAGGAACCCATTTTCTGATTACATAAGGCATCAATCTCGGGATGTGATAGCTCATACAAATGGATGGAGTGAGTACATAGGAAACAAATCTGATGAAGCGAGACTGGTTCGGCATTATGAAAATGAGTTTAAGATGCAACCCCCAAGACATGATATATCTTCTGAATTACAAAAATTTGCAAAAGAAATGAATCAAAGTAGAAAAAGGATCTTCTTTTTTGAAAGTCCAATGAGCCCAGAGGTCCTGGCTGCTGAAAGAAAGGGCTTTCCCCAGCGTGATATGTACCTTGCTCGTCTATATTCTAGTCTTAAATCCCTTGGCGCTTGTCATATTTCAATCTCTGGAAGGTTTAAAACATATGATGGTGACCATATGATTTCTTCTGAAGCGAAGCGGTTCTCAAAATTACTAGGGGAAAAGATTCGAAATCAGGATTGCGAGAAATAAAAAAGCCCCGGCGGACCGGGGCTCGAACTGATAAGTTTTTATGTCGATTTACTTTTTCTTCAAGATCATCGCTTGAATTTTGTTCACTTCAACAATTTTTCCGTCAATTTCAAAGAAATCCACGTTTCCAAGTTTAAGACCACCGGCTTTTTGGAATTCTATTCTTTGAACATTGTTCATGTTGAAAGCTTCTTTGCCAGAAATCACGACTTTTACGCGATCAAGATCGATTTGCCGACCAGCTCCAGTCACTTCTCCAAGTCGAAGTTCGTGACCTGATTGAAGGAAGCTGTCGAGGTTCATTTGTTTTTTCTGAAGGATGTTTTTCACCATTCCTGCTCCGGTGACTTCTCCACCAAAAGATACGGTAATGGTTAACGTAATAAGTAGTACTGATAATAAGGCCTTCATTGCATGACTCCTGTCGGTGCGGTTTCGTGAGACAAAGTGTCGCACAGTTGTAGAGTGAAGTAGGGGATGTCTCCTTCATAAAATGGAGATCTCATGATGTCATAAACCCGCTTAACGGCCTCTTTTTGGATTTCCTTGATCTTCTGTATCCCTTCTTCAGTCAACGTTTCACTTAAAGTATAGAAAAGGTTGTTCCCTTCAGACACAAGTTGTGGCTTATAGAACTTGGTCATTTCAGGAAGGTGGCTAGCAGCGATCTCAACATCAAGACTGAAGTCTTTTTTGGTGGCGTGAAGCTCACCCTTGTCTTCTTTGATGTAGTTTAATGAGATCAACTTTTCCAAACGCTCCATTCCCATTTTTCCGTACATGTCGAGAACTTGTGCTCTTGATGTACCTTTTCTATTCGCTGCCAATTTGTAGATGAAGTAGGAAACTTGGTCAGTCAAAACTGCATTCAAGTCACTGTCCATCTCATGTGGCATGTTTTCTTCAATGTATGGGGCAAAAGTTTTTCCAAGCATTTCACCGATAGGTCCATCGAACATACCGACAAGTTTTGGAAGACTCTTTTCTTTTGAGATCGAGCTTACAAGTCCTAAGACAACGTGAGGTGCTGGTTCACCTTTGTTTGTCCCATTAACGATCCTTCTAAGAGTTGTAGCTCCTACTCCGGACTTTTGGGCAAGGCCATTGATGCTCATATTTGGGTAGCGATCAAAATAACCTTCAACAATGTCTTTCAACTGTTCACTCAGGGTCATGAAAATTCCTCTTTAGCATTTTCCCTATGAACCCTTTGTATCGATCAAATTAAAAGTGGGCCAGACTTTGCTGGCCCACGCCCCCTCATAACTCCCAAATGTTAGATTTAAAAAGAAATAACACCTGAAAGTCCCTGTTTTTTCGTAATCAAAGCTCCCAAAGAGGCGCTTTTTGACACCCTAAAGAGATTACCAGCCTCTGCCATTTCCTCTTGGATTTCTACCCACAAGGTGGCTGTAAGCTCTCACGCATCTTCTCAAACGCGGGTGGAACTCCCATCCTGGCTGACACGCCCTCGGATTCGGGTTGTAGCCACCATTACCGTGGCCCGGACCATGCCCATTGCCGTTACCGTGGCCATTGCCATGACCATTGCCGTTCCCATTGCCATTACCGTTTCCATGACCGTTACCTCCTCCGTTGGATGATCCACATCTTTCTGTGATGAGTTTAACTTTAAGCTTTCCTGCGAGATCCGCACTATCCATCATAATGAAAGCAGAAGTGTTCTCTGGACTCACTCTTCTTCCTAGGATGGCGCTGATGACGTTTCTCATGGATAGGTTTAAAGTCTGATCAGCATTTCTAGCTGAGCAGCTGGTATTGGTTTGAATGTATTTTGTTTCAGATACAGTCCAGTTTTCATCGATTGGTCTGTTCCACATCTTGTTAGCAACAACGTTTTTTCCAGATCCTCTTCCTCTTAGTCCTCTCCAGTCCATAAGAACAGATCTGAACATGGCGATAGATCCGGCTTCGACCATAGTCGCTCCTCTGAAGTCGACACTGATCTCGACACCTTTTACTTTATGTCCCTCTGGAATCTTTGCTGCGATGTCGATTTTGCAAAGCTTATGTGATCTTCGCTCGTCGAATCGGCTTCCAGGAGTATTTCCATCATCAGAATCATCGTTGTCATTGTCTCCATTATATTGAGGAACTTCAGCGATGAATTCATCGAAAAGAATTGAGACTTCTTTATTATCTGGTGAATGAATGACAGATGTTGTCCCTTCTGGACAGCCAGTTCCGCTCATCTTGATTTGCTGAAACTGGAAGTCTTCCGCAAATACTTTTCCACTATAAAGAGTGGTCAATGCTGTGATCATTAGTAATGTTTTCATTGTGCCCTTTTTCATTTTCTCTCTCCGGTTCCGTTCTCTTTTATATGACCTTTTTAAAAGTTCTCTCCAACTCTGGTCTGATCTTTTAGTAACAAAACTTTTGAACGAGTACATTATCAAAATCGACTTTGCGCTATAAACTGCGCCACCTGGTATGCTCTAGAATGCATTTTAAGGCCTTTAAACCACTATTTCCTGTAGGGTACGCCACCTGGCGCAGTAAAACGTGCCGATTGTTGAATTAACTTTTTTTTTTGATCTCACGCTGTAGATTGGTCCCATCGACGACTTGAATAAGTCATCTCGATGAGGAGAGTTCAACAAAAAAAAAGCTACGAAAAACATTTCAAAGGAGAGAGCGAAATGAAAAAGACAATGACATCACTACTTGCATTACTCATGTTATCAGCAGCACCAGTTCAAGCGAACGATGACATTTCATTAGGGGAGCCAGGATATGGGGGATCTGGTTGTCCGCAAGGAAGTGCTTCAGCAATCCTTAGCCCGGATGGTAAATCACTTTCGATTCTGTTCGACGAGTTTATGGTAGAGGCCGGGGGAGCCACTCGAAAAACTGTCGCACGTAAAACTTGTAACATCGCCATTCCAGTGCATGTTCCACAAGGTTTCTCTGTCTCAATTGTCGATATCGACTATAGAGGATTCAACTCGCTTCCAAGCGGTGCATCTTCTCAATTTACAGCAGAATACTTCTTTGCAGGTCAAAGAGGTCCAAGATACGCCAAAAGCTTTAGAGGGGCCCTGGATGATGAATTCCTAATCCAAAACAGACTCGGTCTTCAAGCTCTAGTTTGGTCTAAATGTGGGGCTGACGTAAACCTGAGAGTAAATGCTTCTATGATGGTGAGAACCAACAGATACAAGCAAGATGCTCTAGCAATGGTTGACTCAGCTGACGTTCAAGCAGGTATCAGATACCAACTCCAGTGGAAGAGATGTGATTCGTCTAACGACTTTGATGATTTCTACTACTAGGATATATCGTCTCTAGTTCCGAAGGGGGTCCGACGGCCCGGATCCCCTTCACTTTAAATCTTTCCAAACGGCCGATCTGACAAATCCTCACTATCCACAACCCAGATTAAGACTTATCCACATAGATTAATGAATTGCGTTATAGATGGAACCTACGTATTTATCGGGGCCTAGGGCCCGAAAAATCAAACTTGTGAATGTAAAGGTTCCCCTCAACTAAATACAGCTATTTGATCTAAAAATTTCTTACATTCACTTCTTGTGAGCTTCGTTTGATTGACAGTAAAAATTTCTAATAGATATGATTTTGTAGTGCCAGGAAAGGCACCTTTGACCAAGGAATACCAACGGGCAGGTGGGTCGAAGAAAAAGAACACAAAGGAGTGTGACATGGCAGCAGGGAATGCGACCAAGATTTCAGGATGGAAAGATGGTGAAGGGAACCCAGAGACCAAGAAGGTGCCTCTCGAATCCCTAAGCGAGCTTACAGGCTTTCCTGTAGACTTTATTAAAAAGGAATTGCTCCTGGATCAAGAGTCTCTTTCTATGGAAGATCTCAGAAAGTCCATGGTCAATTACTTGGAAAACACTGCAGAAGAATTGAAAATTTAAATATCGATTTGAATAGCACCTTTCTTGTCAGTATGACTTTTAAGATTGCTACTCAATCTCCTTAGAGAAAGGGCTCACATGGACGCGGGCCCTTTTTTTATGCCTTTTTTTTACGTCTCTTTCTACCTAAACTAATCAAATGAAAACAATGATTACATTATCGCTTCTTCTTTTTACCTCTCTAGCTTTTGGGAGTGACGCCAAAATTGTTTTGATGCGAGGTGAGATCTTCGTCAATGGGAAACAAACCGAGAAAAAAATAGATGTTTCTTATGGAGATAAGCTTGAGGCCAGAGGAGAGGGTAGTTTTGTTCAGGTTCTTTTTAATACCGGATCAAAAATTATGCTTAAAGATGGAATTATCATTCTAGAAAAATTCAAAAAAGATGGAAGTACTATCAATATGATTACGGGAACCATTTTTACTTACGTCAATAAGGCAGCTAAAAAAGAATTTAGGGTCAAGACTCGTCATGCTGCCATGGCCGTCAGAGGAACCAAGTTCTACGTTCAAGAAAATGAAGAAGACACTTACTTATGTGTTTGTGAAGGTATGGTTCGCATTCAAAATAAGAATGGACACAAAGACATCAAGCCAAAGCAAGATATCCACGCCAAAAAGTCTGAAGCTTTGGTCATTACAAAGGCCAACGATATGATGTGGCAGATGGCCATTGATGGCTTTAAAGAAATGGACCTTCCGGTTCAATAAGCCCTTGAAATTGTGTCCCATTTCATAAAGCCTTTCCTAAGTAAAAGTTGTTTCATGGGAACATGCATGGTAAGAAATTGCTTCAACTAAGAGGGGTAGATAATGATCAAAAGAATCTCATTAACAGCAGCGTTAACCCTTGCGGCCAGTGGAAACGCTCAAGACTATACAGCAGGAGATTGGTTTATTAATCCAGTTATGCCTGAAATTGATTTCGATAATCTTCTCAGAATCAATGATTACCTTGGAAATGTAGATATTGATGAAACCATGCTTTCAAGAGCAGACTGGTGTGAATGTGCTTCATGTAAAAGCGTTTCTGATCTTCTTGATGACAGTACTGTCAGAAATTATATGAGAGGAAAGAATCCTATCGCTGAACAAATCAAACTTGTTTCCATGATGAGAGCAGAAGGTGTTAAACTTGATTCTTATCAACTTAGAGCGCTAGGTGATGTTGTCAAGGCCCTTACGAAGAAGGATTAAGGCACTCACCAGGTTTTTACTTGGATGTTTGGCAATTAATTGTTCAGTAATGGCAAATACTCTCACTGTTTCACTTTTTCCTATTCATAAGGATGTTGATCACACTCATATTGTGTCTGCAGGTGAATATATTGTTCTGGATCATTTTTTCAGAAATATGATCTGGATTGACAAGCATGCCAGCATCCAGGCAGATTTGGCTGAGTCATGGAATGTTGATCACTCCAAAAAATCAATTCATTTCAAACTGAAGAAAGATCAGAAGTTCTCCAATGGGGAAGTTATCAAGGCTTCTCATGTTATTAGTTCCTGGAAATATCAACAGAGTAAGGGAACAGCTACTCATTACGATTTTTCATTGATCAAGTCTTTCAAACAAATGAATGACTTCGAATTTGAAATTACAATGGCTTCAGAAATCAATATCGACCTTTTCACCAGTCTTTCTCAACCTGAATTTGGCGTGATTTATAATCCCGAAAAAGCTTCAGATTATTCAATTTCAAGTGGGCCATTTTATCTTGAGAGTAAAACTGAGAATGAGTTTCATCTCGTGAAGAATCCTTATTTTATTTCTTCCGGAAAAACAGATAAGTTGATCATACAAAGACAAGGTGTGCAGCAGGATAGTTTTGAAAAGCTGGAATCTGGAAAATTGGATTTTTATATTCCGTACACAGGCCTTTCAAATGATGATGCCAAGAAACTCTCGGTTTCCAAGATTGCTTCAGAGACTCGTCCGAATATTGGATTCACTTACTGGCTTTCCCTTAATCCCGACTTGATGGATGAAAGAGAAAGAGTGGCCTTAAGGGATAATGTAGCCTTATGTATGAATAAGGAAAATCTCAACTTTGGTGGATGGGAAAGGGCCAGGCAGCTGGTATTTCCAAACAGCTTTGGGGCAATGAGTGAGGTTGAGATGAAAGGTCTTTATACGACAGAAGGCAAGGCAGATTTCGGGAAAAAGACTATTAAGTTTCTTTCATTCAAAGGGTTTGCTTTTAACGAACAGATTCAGGCATGTATAAAAAGTCTAGGCGGAAAAGTTGAGTACACAACATACTCTGACCAGAAAGAATTATCTAAACTGATAAAGGAAAATTCATATCATGTTGTTCTCAATAATAATGACTTTGCCTCGTTGAATGTTTTGAAAAACTTTAAATGGGCATTTAATGAATCAAGACCTCTATTCTTTTTAGGCAAATACAAAGAAAAGTGTTTGAATCTGATTGAAGAGGGATATCGAGAGAGTGATAAACTGAAACGTGAAAAAATTGTCATCTCACTTCAGAAAACCGTCTTGGAAAATGCTTTAGCTGTACCACTTGCCTATAAGAGGGTGATTTATCTACATAACAAAAAGATCAAGCTCGACCAGTGGCCGATGAATTTCCCATTCATTAACTTCGATAAGATATGAACTTCAATCTTTCTCCAACTTTTACCAAACAAAAGAATCTTGTTTCTGATTTACTTAACCATTTTATGGCCACGGATGATGAAGGTCGTCGAGGATTTGGTACTGACAAGAATCTAGAACTCGCAAAGAGGAAGTCATTGTTTGAGTACTTAGAAAGAGTGGTCATGAGCTCCGGCCTGTTAGGTGAGTTTACAACCTCGAATGGGTTTGCAACTCATACAGATGAAAAAAAGGCCCGGAACAATGCTGTTGCTGAACTACTCGAAAGGGATATGTTCCTCTGTTCATGGCTTATGAAGCAGAAAATGTCCCGACTTCAAATTGAACTTGATGAAGATAGTGAACATCTCTCTGCAGAGCTGAAACGAGAAGGTCTTGAAATGAGACCTGGGATCGTTGGTGTCTGTAGCGGAATCATCTGTTTTGGAGGATGGGTTATCGACCTAGAGAAAATGAGCGGTATTTTCGTCAGTTGTGCTTCAGCAAGCTTGAAGGATGGATTGAGAAAATTATATGAAGACGGAATTCAAGCAGCTTCTGTCTTGAAATATGCTCGTCAAAATAAAGAGCAGAAATTGGAAAAATTAGTAGATATTCATACTAACTATTATCTTGCTAGAGAAAATTTTGAATCAGTGAGATGGCATTGGAATGAGTTCGAAGATGGGATTCTTGAATTTCCGGAAATCGTACCTGAAGTACAATCCATCAAATGTACAATGAACGATGATTTTGGATTCTTTTGTGCGAGAGCTGTGTCGCATCAACTGCAGAGTTTTTATGTCGGAGTGACCACTAGAGAAAAGCTCAATTTGAATCGATTTGAAAATTTGGGATTTGATCCAGCTGGTATTAATACTCAATTACATCCTTTGGCTTGAAATGAACAAGAGATACCAATTTTTAATAGGAATATTAATCTTCATTACTTGTACAGCATTTGGAATGGCCTTCTTTAATTTTGCTATTTCGGAATTCTCAGATTTGATCATTCAAAAAATCGAAGAAAAAAATAATGAAAAATACAATTCATTGATTTCAACTGTAAGAAATGATGTTTTGATGGATGATATGCGGACTGTGAAAAATCAGTTCGATTCATGGGTAGAGAAGAAGCAGATTGCAGGTTACAAAATTGTGAAAGGTGAAAATACTCAGGTCGCTGGAACATCTATCTCTTCTGAGATGCAAGGATATAATTTTCCCATTCAATATACACCAGAAAAAGACTGGGGAAAAATTCTGATTTTTGATTATAAACTTGGCTCTGAGCAAATCAAAAGTAACATTTTATCGGAATATTTTTTGTATTTTGGTTTCTTTGTACTTTTATTATCAGTTGTTATCTACAAAATGATTAGCTTTCTTTTTTCTGAAATTAATCCTCTGTTGAATCAGTTTCTGTCCATGAATGAAATTCAGAATACGGAAAATCTGGGATTTAGATTGAAACTGTTTAAACCTATGATTCTGGCCCTAAATCATACTGCAGAAAAAATCAAAGAGCTGGAAGAAGAAAGAGTTTCCTATGAAGCAGAGAAAGCGCAGCTGAGTCTTGGACGAAAGATCGCTCATGATATCCGTTCACCTCTTGAGGCTTTAAAAGTAGCTTCTACAAGTGAAAATGGTAAAGAGTTAACTGAAATGGCAATCTCACGTATTGAAAGTATTGCCAATAGTCTGCTGGACGAAACTAGAGAACAGAAAAAAGTAAAGAGAAGGAATTTAGCGCAAATTATTAACGAACTTCTAAAAGAGAAATCGGCGATATGGAAGGAATCAGCTGAACTCAATTTTATTGATTCTTTGAATGAGGAGTTTCTCGTTGATGAAGCGATTTCACGTATTCTCTCAAATCTTCTAAACAATTCCTGGGAAGCTTCTCAGAGAGGAAAGATCAAAGTTCAAATGAAATTGTCTACTGATGAGGAGGGGAGAGTTTTTCTTTCTATATCTGATAATGGACTGGGAATGAGTCAATTTCAACTTGAGAAGGTCATGAGAGAAGGGCTCTCTATTGGCAAAGAGAAAGGGAATGCCATCGGTATTTCTACAGCGATTTCTTTCATGAAAAAATACAACGGAACTTTTGATATGACTTCTAGGTTAGGGGAAGGGACGCGAATTATTTTGACCTTCTCATAATGAGTTAAAATTTGAGGAATTGTTCCTGACCGAGTATCTGCTCCAAATTGACTAATCTTTTGACAGTGTAACCCCTGGCCAGACAAATCGTTTGAATATTAGAATTGACAAAAATGGCGAAACTCCCCATTGAATGGGCATCTTTTAAAATTCACCAATTTGGCATAGCTTGTGCAGTTTAAGCATTGGAAATTGGGATTGGGTATATAAGGAAGACTCATGAAAATGTTACTTTTGAAATTGTTGATGATGTTTACTGCAACTGGATTTGCTGGGACACAAGACTGTGTGGAATGCGCTTCACGTTTTGCAACTACACCTACAGTTAGTATGACTCATACGAACACTAATGAAATGAGACATCTTGCTAGTCGCGTAGAAACTTCACTGGCCGCACCAGAACTCGATCACGATTTAAATGCTGATATCTGCGACTTTATGATTGATGGCGATTTTGATGGAGTGCTCCTCGTTCTTTCTGAGGCTGGACTCAAATTTGAAGACGTATACACTTCTGTTCATTGTGGTCCTCCATATTGGACGCCTCTTCATATCATTAATAGATTTGTATTCGTTCACACACGAGTTAAGTTCTGGGCCTACTTTGATAAAATCAAAAGTACGAATCCAAGCTTCAGTTATGAAAAAATGTTGAATACGCCTTTTGGGACACCAGCAACAACTCTGTTGGATGATATTGATTACCAATTGACGTTGCTCAACAAACCGGAAGATATCAAACAGATAAAAAAATTCAGACTTGAAGTTATTGAAAGAGGCGGAAAGAGAATTTCTGAACTCTGAGGCCCTTTGTTAATCGGCAATTCAATCATTTAGAGAAAGAATTGCCGAGTCTTTTGTTTTTCCATTCTCCTTATTTAAAGCACTTAAGTCCTTTCCGATAATCCAAACATGAAAACAATAATTTTGATTATCGGACTAACCATGTCCCCCTTTGTTTATTCCCGTTATTCCACTTTGGATGAAGGTACCTGTCATCCAAAAGATTCAGCAACCGGTCTCGGAGTTGAAGAAGCCAGTTGTGTGGGCAAGGATTGTTCTTGTTACACAAAAGTGTTTCGTTCACAAATAGATGGGCTACGTGAAAAAAGATCAGAAGAAGTGAATACGGGACTTGAAAAAGTTTACTCAGAAGCTGCTGTTCAAAAAATGAAAGAACTTTTAGATCTTGATTTAATGAGCTCGCTTTCCGGTGGAAGTCTTACTGCAGATAGCTTATTGTCGAATTGTTCATTCGATTCTTTGAAAGAAAATTTAAGTTGTAAAAATTTAAGGGCGAAGAAAATAGTTCTAGATATTCATCAGAAGTTTCTCACTTTGTCAGAATATTATAGTGATAAAGCTCAGACAGAATCGATCAAAGGGGAATCTCAATGTTTGACTCCAATGGAGAAGAATGGAGTTGCATTAATTTCTTCCACAAAGAGAAAGCTCAATAGAGTATCAAGATCGCTTAACAAACTATCTGATAAAAAGTGGAAGGACCTGTTGGACTCTTCAAATCTTGAGGAAAGTCTTTCCAAAGACCCTATATTAAGCCGGATCGTGGATAGCCTACCTGTCCTAAAAAATATATTCACTAACAAAGAGAGTCTTTTACGTTTCCATGAAATTTATAGCAAAAACAAGAAAAAAGATCTTTTCGAGCTCATTTTTAATGATCAGAAACTAATGGGAAATATTCGAATTGATGCTTCGGCAAAATGTGATGTCATTTTTAAGTCGATTGACACCTTGGCCTGTCAGTCGATGAGTGATTTTTATGTCACTAATCAGAAATTTAATGAAGAAGTCTTCTCTTATTATCCATCGGCACAGGGAGCAGGTGAAAATAGTCTTGAGAATCATTTGTTTTATTGTGAATCTAAGAGATGTGAAAATGAGAAATGTTCTAAAGCTTCAGGATTTAGTCCGGAAAGTTTTTTGAGTAATCTGAATATCGGTAGTCCGTCTGAAAATTCAGATTCAAAGGCAAGTGAAGAAGTTGAAAGATTAATTTGTAAGGCTTTAGTTTGCCCAATAAAAGGGAACGATCTCAACTCTTATGTTGAAGCAAAAGAGACAGGCGAATGTAAGCCGATTGAAAAAGAAAAGAGGGATCCTGTTAAATTGTATGCCTCCTTAGGTTGCCCCGGGGGAGAAAGTTGTAATACTGCTTTCGCCCAAAATCTAAAAATTTATGCAGATTTTTGGAGGGCAAGTTATCGTCCTAACGATGCCGTAACTGATGATGAAGGAGCGAGTGGAGATCAAGTTAGGCTGACAGGCAGAAAAACGAAGAGAAGTGATTTTGTAGAGGCCTTTGTTGGTGAAGTTGGTAAAGATCTCGATGCTTTTTTTGCTGAAGATAAGCCTTCTAATGAATTGGCGCAAAAGAAACCAGAAGAGAAAGCAGAACGAGTTGTCGAAAACAAGCCTGAGAGAAGAGTTGAACCTAATGGAAAAACGATGATTCCAACCCCTGTGAATACCAATTTCACAGGTGCGGGAAGAGGTTTTGGAAGTAATGTTCCGACAGGCTTTGAAGCCACGCAGATTCCTGTGAGTGTTGAAGATGATGAACCGCGAGTGGATACCAAGATTGTTCGTGATGCGATTGAAGCCGCCAAAGATAGCATTGAAGAGGCCAAGAAATGGCAGCAGGCCTATCGAGATTCTGTGAAGAGAAATGATAATGAGCAAAAAGTTGTAAGCAATAAAACTCCAAATCGCGAGAGAAGAAGTCCTACCTCAAGTGGTGATACAACTATTGTGAATAATACAATTGTTGAACCAGCAGGATCAAATCAACCCCTTCTTCCTGCTGAAGTGACAACTGAGTATCAGGGAGAGTGGAATAAATATCCTGAGGTCGCTGGTACTGACAAGGGAAGAGCTCCTTCTTCGAAAACACCATCTCTTGTCATCGATCGTTCTAAACTTGCAGAGCTAAATAAAAGTCTTCTTGATGAATTCAAAATTGATCCGTTAAGTCCATTCGTTTTGAAAGTATGGATCAAGGAAGGGAGCGAGAAGAAACTTGTTGAGATTCCAGTTGAGAATTTGTTTTACAATGGAAAGATGATTTTAAAACCAGTTAAGGATGAGATCAATTCAGAAATTTACGCTGAAGTTTTAAATTCACCAATATTCTTTGAATATAGAAACATGCTTTCAGAAAGGGAAGAACGCCGTCGATTTTTCAAGGACGTTCTTCCCAATGTAAAAAAACTCTGATTAGAACTTCAAGGATAGATCTAGTTGAGTTCGATTGTAGTCTTTACCATTTTGAACTGATGTTTTGTTTAACATATGAGTTAGTTTAAGTGATGAACTTTCAGTTGTTTTCATCCCTAAACTCACAAGATGCCCTTTGGCATCTGAGCCACCGCCACTTACGTTAGAATCAGTGAAAGCACCAAGAACAGCATCTTTTTCAAGATTTCTGTAGTTATAGTTTAAATTGATTTTCTTACCAGCAGAAAAACCTACCAAGTAACCAGTGTCATTTGATGTCGCTTCACTATTTTTTACATAATCAACATAAACACTAATTGGCATTTCTGTTGCTTCAACTGCGATAAATGCTTCAGTTAGGTTGTAATCGAAAAGGTATTTATTAGAAGCTGTTGTAGAGTTTCCAAAACTTGATTTACTTGCTGCCGCACTTTGTGTTGGATCGTAAACAGTTTGATCTTTAACTGAAATGTAATCATAGTAAGAAGCACCAATTAAGAGCTTGATTGGACCAACTTCTTTTTCATAACCAAGCTGGGCCCCATGAAGGAAAGCATCGGCTGTTCCCGACCTTTCATCTAGCCAGTGACGACCAAGGTTAAGGAAAGCTCCAAACTTACTCATTTGGATAGCAGCACCTTCTGGATTCAAGTCACTATCCCATACTAGTGAGCTGTGTCCTGGAACTTTATATGGGTTTTTCATTTTTCCAAGGTAGACTTTTGAGTCTGTTAAAGGACAAGTCCATTTAAGATAAGCTAGGTCTAAATTAATTCCTTTTGTTGAAAAAGAATCATCAAATGTTTGGTTTGTTGAAACTGGATTTGAGTCACCTGTTGCCAATCGAATTCCGTAATCAAATCTTTCATCAGCTTTTCCGTAGAAGCCAAGTCTTGCTCTAATCCTCTCTCTTAATCTGACATCTTTAGCGTAATCATCGATTCTTTCTGCTCTGAATCTTAGATCACCTTTGATGTCAGCAGCTTGTGTTTGTGCGGTTAGTGCGAGGACCATAAGTCCCAATACTGTGATTTTCATAATCATTGCCTCCTGAATTATTACTCTACAAATATCTCTGTGAATGGAGCTTGAAAACCATAAATCAGAGGTTTTATGTAATCTTGATGAAAGAGGGGGAATTGTCAGGGTTTTATTTGAAATATTGGGGGCTCGTTGCAGAGCCCCTAAGTGAAATTAGTTGAATGGGAAGTAAATGAACTCTAGAGTGTCGCCTTCAAAACGATCAAATGTTGAAGAGAGTCCACCTTCAATTCTGTTGTACCAAGTAGTTTGGAAATCAACTTGAGTTTCAGCAAGTGGTGCGAAAGTAGGACAATGATTGTTGCTGTTGTCATAGACTGTTAATTCTTCTTTAACTCCATCAACTGGCATCATGTCTTTGAGTGCTTTATAAACTTTGATACCACAAACGTTGGTATATGTTTGAACGAGTGGAAGAGTGATTGTTTCATGGCCTTGAGCACAGAAGGCATTGATTGGACAATCAGGTGTGAAATCGAATGAGAGATGAATTTGTTTTCTTGCAGTATCGACCATCACGTTCCCTGCAAAAATATCAAGATTTGAAAGTCTTGATTCTTTATCAACATGAAATGTATCGAGGTGAGCAGATAGAACTCTGAATGCTCCAACTGGTTTTTGGAATTCACTTGCACCTACAATTCCAGTAAGGCCAAGTCCTGTGACGATGAGTGTGGCGATTAGTAATGTTTTCATTTTGACTCCTAATTAAGTTTAAAGTTGCGGCTTTTTAACCTGAGGAGGAGAGTCGGGAAAATTATTTGTTTTAACTAAAGCCCATAAGTAGAACTTATGAACTTTCAAAAAGCCGATGGGAAGGGCATTTCAGATAAGCTTCGCTATTTCCCGACCGTTTCAGTATTTTCGGTTAGTTATCTCAAAAAAGTCTAAAGTCTCTTTCTAGATTTCCGATACTTAGAGTGAAATGAATTAATCTTTCAAGGAAGAGATTATGGATATCGCAACAGTTATCGGATTGGTCCTTTGTGTCGGCGCAGTTATTGGGTCAATTTTCGCTGGTGGTGACATTGTCGCCTTTATCGACGTTCCCTCGCTTATCGTTGTGGGGTTCGGTCTGATCGGTGCAACAATGATTAAATGGCCAATGGAGGTTGTTAAAAATTTGGTGGGCTTCGCTATGAAGACTATCTTTTTTGACC
>SBGE01000273.1 GCA_006226755.1 Deltaproteobacteria bacterium
AAGTTCTTTTTTCTTAAAGACATTCTCAAACTGTTCACGCATTTCTTTGCCAACTTGTTCACCGTGGAAAAAACCGACAATTTTTGAGGCGAGTTCTTTTTTGGCTTCATTTGGATGGTATGAACCGTCTTCAATGTTCTTTTTTAACTTCTGAAATTCTTCTTCTCCAATATCTGTGAGGTATTGATACCACTCAATCATCAGATTATCTGGAATACTCATGACCTTTCCAAATTTATCGAAAGGTTCATCGAGAATACCGATATAGTTATTTAAAGACTTACTCATTTTCTGAGTTCCACAAGTCCCAGTGATGATTGGAAGTAGCATGGCAACTTGAGGCCTTTGCCCTCTGTTTTTCTGGTAATCTCTTCCCATCAAAACGTTGAATCTTTGATCGGAGCCACCAAGTTCAACATCAGCTTTGACATAAACTGAATCCATCCCTTGAAGAACCGGGTAGAACAACTCATGAAGTCCAAGAGAGAATCCCTTATCCAAGCGATCTCTAAAAGTATCGTGACTCAAAAGTTTCGCAGCGGTTGTCTGTCCGGCCCATGAGAGAACATCGCGAAGAGTAACTTCCTCAAACCATTCTGTTTGATGGCAAACTTCCGTCTTATCTGGATCAACGACTGTGTAGACCTGCTCCATATATTTTCTTGCATTCAATTTAATCGTATCAGGATCAAGAGCAGGTCTTGATTCATTTTTCCCAGAAGGGTCACCAATCGAAGCTGTATAATCTCCAATAATCACAACCCCTACATGTCCGAGATCTTGAAACTGCCTCATCTTTCGATATGGTACAAGATGACCCAAGTGGACATCAGCTCCGGTCGGATCAATTCCGCATTTGACTCGCAAAGGAGTGTTGGTACTGATTGAGTGACGAAGCATCTTTACAAATTCGTCCTCTGGAGTAATTTCAGTCACTCCGAATTTGAGATAATTCAGTTGCCTTTGAACTTCTTTTTCAACTGCTGGGTCTAGGGTTTGCTCTTCTTTTTGACTCATTTTTCCACCTTAAGAGTAGCAATTCTTGCAAAGCCTAAATTCTAACTTATTGGATTTGTATTGAACACCTCTATCGGATAACACATCACGCAATCGCTAAGCTTTACTTTTCGCACCATTATAAAAGTGTTAAATATGCTCCCTATGGATTTCAGCATTAAAGTTTATAAGCAGTATTTTAATTTCGCTTGTTCCCATTTTTTAATCTTTGAAGATGGTTCAAGAGAACCACTCCACGGGCACAACTACCGAGTCAAAGTTAAGGGTGATAGCCCAAAACTCACTGGTGACATGGTTTTTGATTTTCTTGATATCAAGCCAATCGTCCGAGAAGTCTGTGACAGTCTTGATCATAAATTGCTGCTTCCTGGAGAGAACCCAAGAATTGAGATTACTGAAAACGATGCCAATCTCGAACTAAAGACTCCTGATGGTTCTCATTTTAGTTTTCCTAAACAAGATGTCTTGATTCTCCCGCTTCAAAACACAAGTGCTGAGAGACTTGCTATCTTTATTGGGCATGAAATAAAATCAATAGTTAAGAAAAGATTTGGCTTTCAATTTTCCCAATTGGAAATTGAAGTCGAGGAAACACCAGGACAGAGTGCTGTCCATGTTTTCAAGGACGAATGATTTGAACTTTATCGATCTTAAACCTGGTACATCTGTTGAAGGCGACGAAATCAAGGCCTATCGAAGCGATCTTAAAGCTTCAAAATACGTCTATCTCATTGCTGGCGTTCATGGAGATGAAGTTGAAGGCGTCTTTGTTTTAAGTAAGTTGTTTGAATGGCTCAAGGCCCAAGATGATATTGAGATTCCCCTAGTGGTCATCCCAGTCCTTAATGTTGATGGATATCGTGCGGGAACTCGAGTTAATTCCCATGGGGTTGATTTGAACCGTAATCTTCCGGCCAGTAGCTGGACCAGTGAGGCTCGAGATACGAAATACTACCCAGGCCCAGAACCCCTTTCAGAACCAGAAAATCAATTTTTAGATAAACTCCTCAATAAGTTTCCTCCAAGCTTCATTTTGACTATGCATTCTTGGAAACCCTTCATTAATACTAATGGGGATTGTAAAAAGGCCGCTGAACTTCTCGCAAGACATAATTCCTATCCGATTATTGAAGAGATTGAAGGCCATCCGACTCCAGGTTCACTTGGAGAATACGGACCTGAAAAATTTCAAAGCCCAGTCCTCACCATGGAATTCCCGGTACTCTCTGACGAGATCTCTTTAAAGGATATTTGGGAAGAAAATCAGGTTGGTCTAGAAAATTTATTGTCTTCTGACCTCTTGAAAGTCTAAATCGTCCTTTTTTTAGTCAATGTAACATGCTGAATTTACATTAGTATCTATACATTTTACACGTTGCGTCAACTTTATCACCCTTAAGTTCCTGATCTTGATACTATCACCTCAAAAATACTTGAGTGTAATGGTAGCCATTTTGACACCAAAACCATGGCACCCCTCTTGCACAAAGTGGAACGATAACCCATAGACCACGAAGGAAACTAGGTAATGCGTAGTAAAATCAAAGCATTATGTGTGACATTTATCTTCTCTTTTGGCACCACTTGGGCGGCCGATAGTCAAATTAGTGCCAAAAAGTCTAAAAGTTGGTCACTTTCTGCTGAGGCCTCGCTTGGTACGAGCATGCATCATTTTGATGATCCTGATAAAGCGATCTCAACTGACTTTTCTTTGAGTCCTACATATAAGGTTGGAAAGGGCATTACATTATTTGGTTCAGTTTCAGGTAATAAAGATCTTAAAGGTGAAAGACTTTGGACTTGGGGTAACTCAGCACTAGGTCTTTCTTCAAGTCTTGGAAAAACAGAATATATTTCAACTTCTGGAAGTTTAATTGCGACTTTGCCAACTTCAGAAGCTGCTAAAGACTATCAAAAAATGATTGTAGGGCTCACTGCAGCTCCAAAATTCTCTCTAAGAACAAATAAGCTTGGATTTGAAAATTTTGGAATTTCTTATGCTCCTTCAGCTACTGTCTACTTTCATGAGTACACGACCTCTTTAACTGGAGGCTCAAACAAGCAATATGTGCTTTCAAACTCATTGAGTCTTTCTTACACCATTACTGATGAAGTCTCTTTGTTTGGTGTATCAAAATACGGAAGATCCATTACCTATAAAGGTAACCAAAGTGATTTTTACTCATTTGTCGCAGGAGCGAGTTATGCACCAACTGCCAACACTAGCCTAACAGCAGGTGTAGCACAAGGTGGTTCACCTCTAGCCGCCAATGGTTATGAAACAGATATTGACCTTTACGATGCAAGAGCTGCTTCGATGTTCTTCTCGTTTGGGTTCGCTTACTAAGAAAGTTTACGGATAAGAGATAAAGATAGAGCTAAGTAATTTAGGAGAAAATGATGGCTAAGAATTTTACTTCACTCACACAAGGCAAAAAGCTGGCGAAATTCCTTCTTATGGGGGTGCTAGTCGCAAGTTGTGCCAAGGAACTCCCAGAAAAAGTTTCAGAAGACATCGAAATCAATGTTCATCCAATGTCATTGTTTCAACAAGAAGTCACAATTGAAACGACTGGAGAGCAATCAGCTCAAGCCATTGAAGCTGATGCTGAGATATCCAGTTTCTATGCTCTAAATGAAAAAGGTTATAAGAACGTTAAGTTCGTTAGTGGTGATGACAGACTAAGACCTTTCTTTAACAATTTAACAATTGAGTCAGCAAAAGCTGGTGAGAAGTTTAAAGTCTCATTTAATCTGACGAAAGACTATATGGTCGCATTTGTAAAATCCCAAGGCGAGCAATCAGAGCATAATAGAGCTATTACTATTGGCGACAAAACTCCACTTTTCCAATACAGCATCTCAACTTATGGTGTTCTTGAGAAAGCTGAGAACGATCTTGGGGAACAAACAAGAATTGTGGTTTTCAAAAGTAAAAACAAGGCCAATTCTACTCACGTAAGAATTGATCCAATCATTGAAAACAGAACTCTTGCTGGACTTCGTGAAGGCGACTATGACGCCAAGAAAGCTGTTTTTAGAAAAAACGTTTTGAATGACAAAATCGTTACATTAAAAGGATTGAAGTCATTATTTAAAAATAATACAGCTCTTTCAATCACTCCACAGTTCAAAGACGACAACTCACCTCTTAAACTTAAAGTTGTAAGAGATAAACTCTACGTACAAAAACCAGTTAAAAAGTCTGAGCTAAGTGCTCTTGAACTAGGAGCTCTTGGAAAAAATGATCCAAGAATCAACAAATGTGACAAAGAGATCGCTCAAAGAGCAGATCTTAAGCTTGAAGACTGCTTCTTGAAGCCAGTATTCTCAGTTGGAGCGAGCCACATCAAACTTAAGCTGAAAACAAATGACAATCAGCCTATCGCTTCTGTAGACCTTGATGAAGATATTCACCATACAAAAAGTAAGTTCATCAAAATCAACTTGGAATCAGCTCTTGCAAAAGACAGTATCGGTCAAGACATGAACTTTATTGATGATATCTTGATCTCAAAACAAGACCAAATCGATCTTGAAGGTGAATACCTTTATGTTCCTATGACAATGGGAACTCCAAGAGATGTAAAGATTGCAAACCCTTTCTACCAAGGTAATGAAGTACTTGTTAAACTTGAGTGGACTGAAGAAGGACTTGTAGCCAAAGAAATTGAAAAAGAAGACAGATGGAGTGATAACCCACTCAACTCTAGCCCTGTATTCACAATCCCAGGAAGTCATAAAGACTATAGATGTAAAACTGACGATAACGGTGAGTGTACCTCTGGTGATGAAGAAAACAATGACATCACATGGGATAAGAAAAGATTTTTCATGCCTAAGTTTGAAGACCTCAAACTTGAGCAGACAAACATTCTTGACCTATGGAACCTTGAATCTCCTTGTTTGATAAAAGGTCCAGCTGAACTTGTTTCTTACGACATGGAAAAAGGTGTCATTAACATCGAACTTAAGAGAAAGTTCACTTTTGTTAAAGATTACTACTCATGTATCGGAGTCAGTGGAATTACAGAACTTAAGCAAACAGCTTTCGAAGCTTCATTCTACTACTCATTAGTTAAATTGGATAAACTTGCTTCTAAGGGATATCAATCAATTGATTACCCAATCCACGACCATAGTGAATTTGGTTTTTTCAAAGATTTTGACGAAAAACTTGGAATTGACAATGACACCAGCAGAAAAGATGGGAAGTACCTTCTTAACAGATGGATGCCTGGAAAATCTGATGCTGAGCCAAGAAAAATTAAGTACTACTTGAGTGATTCATTTTTCAAACCTTCTAACGCAAAAATTCTTGAAGCGACTAAGAAGGCTGAAAAAGTTATGAACGATGCACTTGACCAAGCTGATGCTGCCATCAGACTTGAATTTGACTACCAAGCAAGAGGCAAAAAAGTTGGTGATTTAAGAAACAACATGCTTGTTCTTATCGATGATCCTCTAGCTAATGGTTTACTTGGATACGCTCCGACTGTAACCAACCCTAAAACTGGAGAGATTGTACAAGGTCACGTCAATATGTATGGTGGAGTTTTGACTTCAACTTCAAGATACGTTTGGCAATCGATGGTTGATTTGACAGTAAATGCCAAGAAAAAAGCTGATGAAGAGGCCAATCAAAAAAGACTAGCTGATAAGACATCTGTAATCTCTGTTTCTGAACTTAGAAATATTCAGACTCAGTCTCCTAAAGTGGCAGAGCAAATCAACAGAATGAGAACAGTTCTAAACAAGCACAGAAGTCTTGATGATGCAAAAATAGAAAAGATCCAAAGAAATGCTTCTAAGCTCATCAATGAACTTGATGCTCAAATGAAGCATACTAAAGATCCTATGAAAGTTGACGTTTCTAAGCTGAGCGACTTTGAGAAAAAAGTTCTTGAGAAAGAAAAAGAACTACATAAGTTCTCAACAAACAATGCATTTCATGAGGAATTCCTTCAAATTGCAGGAAGAGTAAAAACACTTCTTCCAGGAATCAAGGAAAACCCAGAATTCTTCAAAGGAGCAGATAAAGACATCCTTAAAGATTGGGATGAGCTAACTGAAGATCAAAAGAAAGTTGCGATCGATATTATCGTACCTTTCTCTTATACCTCTACTCTTGTACACGAGTTTGGTCATAACCTTGGGTTGAGACACAACTTCAATGGTTCATTTGACCATGACAACTTCTATACAAAAGAAGAGATCGCTGCTCTTAACGAGAGAACTGGGGCAAACATTGAAAATATGCCGGCCTACAGCTCTGTTATGGACTATGCAGTTTCAACTCTAAACGAGCTAACAGTCTTCGGTAAGTATGACATTGCTGCCCTAAGATTTGCTTATGCTAGAAAAATTGAAGCTGTGAAGAAAACTGAAGATGGTTCTATTCAAGAAATAGTAATGGTTGACGTTAATTCTGACCTTGAAACTCTATATAAGAATCTAGAGGCCCAAGGACTTGAGAAAAAAGACTATGGATTCTGTACTGACGGAAATGCCGGTCTTTCAACCTCTTGTAACAGATTCGACGAAGGTTCATCTTTGGTAGAAATCCTTGAATCAAAAATTCAAAGATACAAAGATGGGTACAGATACAGAAACTTCCGTGACAATAGAAATGAATTTAGTGTTTACAACTATGGTGGATACTTAGTTGCTAGATACTTTGAATTCAACTTCATCAGAGATATCATGGAAGACTGGGAATTCTTCGCTAGTATTTTTGGCAAAGACATCATGATCAGTGGATGTTCTCCACAACAAACTGCTCAATTTCCAGTTTGTAAAATGATCAATGATAGAAGAGATGCTGTGAAGTTGGCTGGTAACTTCTTACTAGAAGTACTTAAAACTCCAGATCACATGTGTGCTCTTGCCAAAGCAGACGATGAAGACAAGAAAACTGTAGAAATGAAATCACTTTCTTCAATTTACAGTGATCTTAGATTTGGTTTGGACTATGTACCACACAGCTGTTTTGACAAAGCAGTTAAAGAAAAAGTGCTGGAAGATGGACTTGTTGTTAAGGGTGAAGCCGGAAAATTCTTGAATGGTTTCAAGGACAGTAACCCTAACTTCCCATACAGCTCAGACAGATATGTAATCGGAACTTGGATTGATAGAGTTATGGCCATGAGAATGCTCTTCCAAAGAGACACTGTGACCAAACCAAGTAACGATATCAAGATGAACTTTCTTGATCACGAAGAACTAGCTCAAGACATCTTTGCGATGATCAGTCACCTTGGTTCAGGGCTTCCTCTAGAAAGTGGAATCAAGTTCAAAAATGAAGAAGGTGTAAGCTACGATGAGACTTACTCAATTGGTCTTGATTACAAAGTCACTGACTTTGCTGGACCTAGCTTCTTCTATGACATCATGAACCTCCCACGTAGTGGAACTGGAATCTTGAACAAAATGCTACTTCAGACTGCGAAAGACGTTGGATACACTTCTCATGTTGACTATAAAGACGAGTCTAGAAAAGTGATCAATACTTTCTCAATTAGGAAGAAAGACATCGACAATCCATTTGAAAGTCAAAATATCCTTTCTACCATGATTGATGATGTGATCTACGGAGCGACTGAAGACAACCTCATTGCCTTCAATATGATCGAAGGAATGGATAAACTCGATTTCCTTAAGAAACTTGGAAAGGAAACTGTTCTTAAAGTAGTAAGATGGAGAATCAATCCACCAGCTCCTTCAGATCTTACTGAAGAAGAGCAAGCTGCTTGGTCTATTCCAGAAGGACTTGCTGGACAAATCCTAGGACTTCCAGCAGGTAACCCACAGTTCACTGAAGAGTTCTTCACTCAGGCACTTGGTGGAGACGCTGAAATGGGTAGAAAGGCATTCTTAGTCTACACTATGGGTAAAGAGAAGTTTGATGTAGTTGCTGCAAGAAAAGATGCTGCAACTAAGGTTCCACCAGCAGAGGCCACTGAAGATGAGAAGAAACTCTACGAAGTGTCTCTAGGTGTTCTTTCAAACTTCCTAGGTGATGTGCTGACTGACGAGAAAGTTGAAGAGTACAAGCAGTACTTGGATATTCTACCAATTGCCATTCAAAAAGCTAGATAAGACAAATAAAAAAGCCCCGCAACTGCGGGGCTTTTCTTTATCTAAATCATAAATCAAAAATTAAATCGTATTAACCAGCTTTGTTGAATTTAATAACTTCAACAGGACAAGCTTCAGCTGCTTCAGTAATTTTAAGACCGTCATTAAGAGGAGCATCTGGTCTGATAATACAAGAGTCAGAAGTCACTTCAAAAACTTCAGGATAGATATCTTCACAGGCATTACAAACAATACATCCTGGTTCAATCCACACCTTAGCAACAGTAAAATTGGCTGCAGCAGCTCCCCCACCAGCACCACCAGCAGCGGCAAAGTCGCCTGCAAACTCTGGATTAGAAGCAATTTTAAGCTTCTTGGCAGCGGTTTGTGGAAGTGGATCAGCAATAAAAGATCTCGATACTGTATGGTAGTAAACTTTATCTTTTTTAGGACCGTATTCTTCCATCCATTTTTCAGCGCTCATTTTGGCATCTTCAAGTTTTGATTTGAAATCAAATGCTTTCATTTCTTTATGATGGCTAACCCCATCCGTTGAAAATAATGTGATTTCAACTCTCGCCTGATCAAAACCTTCAGCAGAAAGAAGAGTGGCATATGCTGGACCTAAATCGAGATCGATAGCAAAGTCATCAGACTTAGGGTCGAAGTCTCTGGTTACTTCAACTTGCGTTGGTTTACCGAATGGGTTGAACAGTCTGATCTGAATTCTTTTGATCTTTCCTGGTTCACGAGCAGCATTCCATGAAAAAGCAAAAGCAAAACCTGTTGGTCCTAAACCGGAATTTAGAATTTCGAACTTCTTCTTTCCAAAAAGAAAATAGAAGGCTCCGATAAGCAAGCTTAAGATTCCCAAATGTACAATCAAACCGATTGTAAGCAATGAGGCCACGGCAAATGCGATAAGACTGGTATTCACTATTGTGCTCCCAAAGAGTTGTATAATTTCAAGTAATTCCCGAGTATTATAGCATGAGAAATTCAGGGTTTTCCATTTTTAATTTTTAACCACTTGGGTCAAAATGGCTTTTAACGTGGTGTATAAGGGAAGTTAAAGCAGGAGGTCACCATTTGGGCCTCTACACTGGCCAGTCCTAATAAGACGCCTTCTGAATCTGAAACCCACAGCATATCGCCTTCCGAAAGTTTTTCGGAATGAGTAATTCGGGAAAGATCGACTGGATTACCGTGAGAATAAAGTTTTAACTCATTACCTGAAACTTTTATTTCAGGAACATCAAAACATTCTTGCAGAGTCAAAAAAGAATCGTGATTGAAATTTTCAGCTCCAGGCCACTGCTCATCATGTAAAGATTTTTCGAAGGACATAGGTCCAATTGCTTCCCTTTTTAGAGCGATCAAGTGACCTGTTGAACCTAGCCTTTCACTAATATCTTCAAAAAGAGTTCGTATATAAGTTCCAGTTGTGGCCGTGACTCGAAATTTAAAAAACTCTGAACTCCATTCAACCAATTCAATTGACTGAATTTCCCTTTTGACTGCGTCTTTTTTTACTTGAACACCCTCTCGTGCCCATTGATATAGAGCTTTTCCTTGATGTTTGGTGGCCGAAAACGAAGGAGGAACCTGCCAATATTCACCTATAAAAGATTTCAACACTTCTTCTGCTTTCGCTAAATCAATTTCAGGAGTGGGTTTTTCTTCTATAACCTCACCTTCAAGATCACCAGTATTTGTTTTTTGACCAAGTTTTCCGGTGGCCAAATAGGTTTTGGGGTAACGCTCATGGAGATAATCATTTAGTCTGCAGGCACCATTCGCACCAATAAGAAGAACGCCTTCAGCAAATGGATCAAGAGTACCAAAGTGACCTACTTTCTTGATTGATTTTCCAAGTGCACGTTTGATTTTCCCAACGACTTGAGTACTACCAATACCTGGAGGTTTGTAAATGTTGAGGATAAAAGGTCTATTAATCGTCGAAACTCTTTCCATTTTTAGCTTCGCTGGAAAGGATTTCTTCTATGGACTTTTGGGACTCGTATTGTGAGTCATACTTGATAGTTAGGTTTGGGGTATGTCTGACTTGTAGTTTTGAAGAGAGTACGGCCCTTAACTTACCACGAATGCCATCGATGGCCTTTTTGATATCGCCTCTTTTTGAAGCATCAAAAGTGTCCCAATAAACGATGGCTTCACTGTAGTCAGTATTCAATTCCACTTTTGTGAAGCTGGCGAACTGGAGTCTTGAATCCGAAAATTCAGAACGAAGAGCACTATTCAACTCAAGAAGAATGCGCTCTTCGAATTTCTCTTTCTTAAATGTGGACTTCGATCCGTTGCCCGCCATATCTATCCTTATAGAGTGGAACTATCTCCATCTCCAGCATTTGCAGCAGCTTGAGCGGCCATTGCATCTTCAAGAGATCTCTTTTTCTCTTCCATAATATAGGCTTCAAAAAGATCTCCAACTTTAACGTCGTTGTATCCTTCAAGTCCCATACCACATTCGTAACCATTCTTAACTTCTTTGACGTCATCTTTGAAACGCTTAAGTGAATTAAGCTTCCCATCAAACATAATTTTACCGTCTCTAAGAAGTCTGATGTTACACCCAATCGAGATAGATCCATCAATGACCTGACAACCAGCGATTGTTCCAACTTTAGGCACAGAGAAGGTATCTTTGACTTCTGCACGACCAATAAACTTTTCTTGGAAGTCTGGAGCAAGAAGACCTTCAAGGGCCATCTTCACATCATTTATGAGCTCATAAATGATTGAGTATGTTTTAATATCGATACCTTTATCTTCAGCCAGTCTTCTAGCTGTATTGATCGGTCTCATATTGAATCCGATAATAATAGCTTCGGCAGAATCAGCAAGCTGAACATCACTATCTGTAATAGGACCAACTCCTCCACCTAGAACTCTTAAGTTCACTTCATCAGTAGCAAGTGGTTCAAGAGATTGTTTGATGGCTTCAAAAGAACCTTGAACATCTGTTCTGATAATAAGGTTGAGAGTTTTTTGCTCACCAACAGTAGGAGCTGCACTTGCAAAGAAGTCTTCAAGAGAGACTTTCTTCTGAACTGGTCCAGACTCAAGTTTCTTTCTCTCTTCTTCTCTATTGGCCGCAATCTTTTTGGCTTCTCTTTCGTTTTTAACAACGTTCATCGTGTCACCTGGTTTAGGTGGGTCTTGAAGGCCAAGAATCTGTACAGGCATTGAAGGCCCGGCAGAATTCAACTGCTTCCCTAGATGATTGGTCAAAGATCTCGCTCGACCAAAAGTTTCACCAACAACAATATTATCACCTTTATTCAAGGTACCTGATTGAACAAGAATTGTAGCAACTGGACCACGACCTTGTTCAATTTTTGATTCAATCACAACACCTTCGGCAAGACCTTTTGGATCGGCACGAAGTTCTAAAATTTCAGCTTGTAGGGCGACAGCTTCAAGTAACTCGTCAATTCCATCACCTTTAAGAGCGGATATTGGACAAAATTGGATATCCCCACCCCAGTCTTCAGCTTGAACACCAAGTTCAGCCAATTCTGTTTTTACACGATCAGGGTTTGCTTCTTCTTTATCCATTTTGTTGACGGCAACAATAATAGGCTTATTGGAGTTCTTACAAAATTTGATTGATTCTTTAGTTTGAGGCATCACACCATCGTCAGCCGCCACAACGAGAATCACAATATCTGTTACATCAGCACCTCTTTGTCTCATGGACGCGAAAGCCGCGTGACCAGGAGTATCGAGGAAGGTCAATGTCTTACCTGCAGCTTGAACACTGTAGGCTCCGATATGCTGAGTAATACCTCCTGCTTCACCATCAACCACTTTTGAATCTCTTATATGATCAATCAAAGTTGTCTTACCGTGGTCGACGTGACCCATAACGGTGATGATTGGGTTTCTAAGTGGAAGCTTGTTTTTCTCTTCTTCAGAAAGTGTCACTTTCCCAAGGACTTCGTCTTCATTGAATGCTTTATCTTCAACTCTGTAATCATAGAGTGCTGCAATCTGAGTCGCCAGCTTCATTCCGACGTAGTCTTCAGACTTAACAAGAAGATTCAAATCAAGGGCCTTATCTGCTAGTTCCTTAACCTTGACTTTCAACTTCTTCGCAATATCTTTGATCGTTCCACCTTTATGAAGTGTGATCACTCTTTTGCTATCTTTAACTTCTGTAATTTCAGTTTCTTTAGATGGACCGGAATAAGCTCTTTTCTTTTTGATTTGAGTGTAAATCGGTCTTCCAAGAGAGCTCAAGGCTGCATAGTTTTTAAGTTCACTATCAGCTCTTTGCTCTGTCAGGGTCTGTGATTTTGACACAGGAGGTTTTTTTCCAGACATCAAAGAAGCAAGTCCACCCATTCTTTTCTTGGATGATTCATACTTTTTCTTTTCATCGCCATCATCATCATCATCGTCACTGTCAGAATCTGATTTAGCGCGAACTTCATCATCATCAGATTCGGGTTCATCTTTCTTCTCTGGAATAAAAACCGGAGTGAATTTATGAACCTTTTCTCTATAAATTTCAGTTTTGTCATCGTCATCTTCATCTTCTGAAACTTCTTCTTTGGCTACTTTTGTTTCAGGACGACTTACAACACGAAGACCTCCAACATCTTGTTGATCTTCTTGTTCTGTTGTTTGGTCTTCATCAGTCTCGTCTATAGAATCTGAGATTTGCTCTTCAAGAGCCGAAGCCTCAAGTGCTTCATCTTCAGCCTTATCATCATCTCCAGCTTTACGACGAATAACAGTTTTCTTTCTTCTTGTTTTAGTTGCCTTCTTTGGAGTGTCGCCATCAGCTGTCGCTGCTTCAACTGCTGGAGCTTCTTCACCTGCTGCAACCTTTTTGACAACTTTCTTTTTAGCTACTTTTTTCTTTGCAACTTTCTTCTTCGTAGCTTTTTTCGCTGCTGCCGCATCACCTGTAGGCTGATCTTTTTTGGTCAAAAGGTCTCTTGCCTTTTCCACCTCATCATCAGCAAGTGCGCTCATGTGACTCTTAACGTGGTCAAAACCATTATCCTTGAGATACTCTGCGATCTCGAGAGGTTTCATTCCTTCAAATTCTTTTGCCAATTCAAATATTTTCATAGGCATTTAAAACACTCCAAGTGTTGGTACTAAAGTTAAATTACTTTATTTTGAAAGCTGCAAGTTCTTCTCTAAGCCTTCTTTCGGCTTCAGAGAACTTATTCTGATCATCTTCGCCTTCTGATTCATCTTTCTTGTCCAGGATACCTGTGTAAGCAGGAACTGCTGAAGCTGCAACCAATTCTTCTTCACCTTCTTCAGCAAGATTGATTTCGCCTCTATCGATCATATCTGTAGTTTGAGTGATCATCTCTTGTGCTTCATTGGCGTCGATATCCAACATAGCTGCCAAGTCTGCAGGATCTAGGGAAACAAGGTCACCAATCTGCATGATTCCATGCTGTACAAGAACCTGTGCTTTTGTATCAGTGATGACAGGTACTTGAACCAAAGTTTTAACAGCGTTGTTAATTTTATCTTGTAGCTTGCTTTTAGAAATGATGTTGATTCTATATCCTGAAAGCATAGCCGCAAGCCTCACGTTTTGACCTCTACGACCAATCGCCAAGCTTAGTTGATCTTCTTCAACAACAACGTCCATACCTTTATCTTCATGGTCAGCCATGATGTTTGTAATCTCAGCTGGCGCAAGAGCGGCTCTAACAAATGTTTCAACATCGTCAGACCATTTCACGATGTCGATTTTTTCACCTTGAAGTTCGTTCACAACATTTTGAACACGTGAACCTTTCATACCTACACAAGCACCAACTGGATCAATATCCTTATCAACACTTGAAACGGCAATTTTAGCCCTATGTCCTGGCTCTCTAGCCGCAGACTTGATTTCAATGGTTCCATCTTGAATTTCAGGAACTTCAACTTCAAATAGCTTAACAAGGAACATTGGTGATGTTCTTGAAAGTCTGATTTCTGGACCTCTATTAGTCATGACAACTTCTGAGAGATAAGCTTGAATTCTGTCATTAGGTTCAAAGCTTTCACCAGGAATGATTTCTCTTCTAGAAAGAATCGCATCTGCGTTTCCTAGGCCAACGATAATGTTCCCTCTTTCATATCTTCTGGCGATACCTGTAACAAGTTCACCTTCTCTATGCTTATAATCTGCAAAAAGTTTTTCTCTTTCTGCATCTCTGACTTTTTGAAAAATAATCTGACGAGCAGTTTGAACATCTACTCTTGTGAAATTAGGGTTTTCAATTCTAATCCCTAGCTGATCACCTACTTCTACTTCTTCATCAAGTTCTTTGGCGTCGTTCAAAGAGATTTCCAAGATTGGATCTCTTACATCATCAACAACGTTTTTATATTGGTAAATTTCGATATCATCGTCAGATTCGTTATATCTGGTTTCGTATTCACCCTGAATTCCAAACTTTTTTCTGGCCGTTACCAGGAACGCCTGCTCAACAGCTTTAATCACGATATCTTTTTCAATTCCGCGATCTTTTCCTAACGCTTCAATCACTCTTCCCAATTCAGAAAAATTCATAATTGATTCCTTTAACTA
>SBGE01000091.1 GCA_006226755.1 Deltaproteobacteria bacterium
GATACAGATAGACAATTGCAGAAAAAATATCAAGACACGTCAACGAGAGATAGAACGAAGAGTAGATTAAGGAAGGATTGGTAGAAATGAGAAAGTATTTAATAAGTATATTATTCTTATATTCTTCACTTCTGTGGGCAGAAAATACTGTAGATGTGAAAATAGATCCTCTTAATCCTGTTGCAGGGGAAAACTTCACTTTATTGTTTGAAATTAATACTAACTTTGAAGGCAAGCCGTATATTTCTTTTGATCCGGGTGGATTAAATGTAATGGGGAGAGAAGAAAGAGGTGTAGCCATTTCAACAACCATTGTAAATGGTCGCTTTTCGACCAAGAGGACTATAAAGTATGCCTACGAGCTTGTATCTCCCCGGGCCGGGAGATTCAATATCAGAAATATTGAAGTCGAACTTGGTGATAAAAAAATCAAGGCGAATGGGATTTCAGTTCAGGTTCTAAAAGAAGCACCGAGAGCTAGGAATGTTTTTGTTCTTGCAGATGTATCAAAGAAAGATGTTTTTATTGGCGAAGGTGTTGATGTCAGATATTACCTTTATTACAAGATTCCTGTGGGGGGAACTGAAATCAAGGAATTTCCAAAATTAAATAGATTCATTAAGCGCTTCCACATGACGAATGAGCGCATAGAAACTGTTCAATATAATGGGGAAATCTATAAGCGTGTCCTTAAATATTCTGCAAGGGTCTATCCAGAAAAAACAGGTACTGCATATATTGATTCTTTGCGACTTAACGTTCAATACAGTGATGGATATCAAAATACGCCATTCGGAAATTTTGGACTACAACTTAGAAAGTATCGAACGAGAAGTATTTCCTCTCAACGAGTTGATATAAATGTAAAACCACTACCATCTGAAAATGTTCCACCAAGTTTTACTGGGTTAATCGGTAAGCATGATTTCAAAGTCAATGTTAATAGAGTGAAGCATATTGTTAATGAGCCAATAGAATTACGTCTAACGGTAACAGGTCCAGGAGCGCTGGAGAATCTCGATGCACCAAATATATATACACATCCTGAATTGGAAAAATTTGATACCAAAACTGAGATGAATGAACTGGATCGTCAAGTAGCTACAAAAGTATTTGAATATACCTATTTAGCCAGAAATGAGATGTTGATAGATAACTTCAAAAAAGAATTATCTTATTTCAATCCAGACTCAAATAGATATGAAACTGTAGTCATTGATGTTCCTGGAATAACTGTTGGGGGTGGAACTGCTGCAAATCAAGGAGTTCTGGTTAATTCAAACAAAAATAAAAATGAGGAAGATGGATCATCGAACTCTTCTCCTAAAAAAGAAATTACAACTATAGAAAGAGGTCTCGTGGCACCTTTCTTTAAAGAGAGTTTTGAAACAAGAGCAGGGGGTATTTTCAATATTCTTAATTGGGTATTTACTGCACTCTTGATGGTCTTATTGATATCGATTGGCCTTGATTTCTATCGACAGAATGCTCATGATGATGACTTTGTGAAACTATGCAAAAGAATCAAGAAAAATGGAATTAGCTATTCAAATCTGTTTGATTTAATGGAGAAATTGCGAGAAGTTGTGCCAGAGGGGCAAAAGAAAGGTATTTCAGAGTTAGTGGCATCAACGTCAACTGACGAAGAAACAAAAAATTACTTCAAATACATCGTAGAAGAGAGTGAGAAATCGACTTTCGACGATGGGAAGGCCAGAAGTTTGAATTATGATGAGAAGTATTTCAAGGCCTTGATGAAGTACTATGAAAAGCAGAAAAAGAATGAAAATACTGGAAATAAATCAGCCGAATTTTAAGCTTGATGACAAAGGACCATTTGGACTGACTGTCGGAAATTTTGATGGTGTTCATCAGGGACATAAAGACCTTTTAAATAGAGTCAGAGAAGCAACTTCGAAGAATGGTCAAAAAATGATTGTTATGACATTCGTGCCACATCCAATCAAAATCATCAAAGGGGCCACATCTTTTTTACTGAATACATATTCCGAAAGACGATGTTTGTTGGAAAGTCTTGGAGTAGACTATTTGCTTGAGATTCACTTCTCACGTGACTTGAGTACTCTTAGCCCAGAGAAGTTTCTCGATAATTACATTCTTTCTATTGAAGGAGTGAAAGGGCTTTACTTGGGATATGATTTTGCATTTGGAAGCAACAAGGCCGGTGATCATGAGTTTGTGACCAACTACTGCAAAGGTAAGTGTACTGTAGAAATTCAACCTGAATTTAAAATGAATGGAGACGATGTTTCTTCTTCAGTCATACGAAATTATCTGACTAATGGTGATGTTCTTAATGCCAATAAATGTCTTGGACGTGATCATTTTATTTCTGGGCGAGTTGTTAAGGGTGCAGGTCGGGGCCGACAAATTGGGATCCCCACGGCTAATATCGGATTTGATACAGATTTAATTGTCCCTAAGCGTGGCGTATACATTACAAAAACAAAATACAAAGACCAGCTCTATTTTTCCGTGACTAATATTGGAAAGAATCCAACTTTTAAATCGGATGAATCAACAAGTGTTGAAACGCACTTGTTAGATTTTGACAATGATATCTATGGAGATGAAATAAGTGTTTATTTCCTTGATCGAATAAGAGATGAGAAAAAATTTGATTCCGTTAATGAACTCATTTCTCAAATCAAAAAAGATGTTGTTACAGCTAGAGAGCATTTC
>SBGE01000027.1 GCA_006226755.1 Deltaproteobacteria bacterium
GTTTTCATTGATAGAATAGAACGATGTTTAAAATATTAATAATTGAACCAGATGAATCCCTCACTGATCTTTTAAAGTCGAACTTAGAAAGCGAGTTCAAGGCGCAAGTTCATCTGGCAAAAAATTACAAAGAAACAATTGATACTGTCTCTACAAAAGAAATCGATATCATTTTGGTCAGGGCAAATATTCAAGATGAAAATATCGCAGTCAAACTGTTGGTATACATGCAGGATAAAGGAAACAAAACTCCTGTTATAACTCTTGGTAATGTAGACATCGAAGGACTCGAATGCATCTGCCTTAATGAAAATCCAGCCGTTAGTGAAATTATCACTCTCTTGATCAATACTCTCGATATACCAAATGAAGAACTACAAAAAGTACTTCTCCCCCCTTATGTCGGATTTCCGCTTCACTACTTTTTCCAAATGAAAAGTTTTGTCAGCGACGTTTACATAAAACTTAAAAAGAAAGGTGAAGACCAATACGTAAAAAGAATCAATTCGGGTGAAGATTTCGATAAGAAAATGCTTTTGAAGTACAAAGAATCCGGATTAAATGAACTCTACATTGAAAAAGAGTATCGAAATAAGTTTTGGGATGTTCTGATTGGTGACAACCTAAAAAGAATCAATGATCTCACCAAGGATCAATCCAATTTTGCTACTGACAAGTTTGTTGAATTGTCCAATGACAGCTATCAACTCTCAGCAGAGCTTCTCACTTCACTAGGCATCAACGAGCAAACTGTTAAGATAGCCAAAGGAACCATGGAGGCCATGAGTCGATCCGTTAAAAGTATGGACAAACTTGGACCGCTCCTTAGAAAACTAATGTCGAATGAAGGAAGTTATGCCTATAAACGTGCTCACCTGATTACTCTTTTTTCTTATGAAGTTCTAAATAGGCTCGACTGGTTTGGAAAAGAGCAAATTGATGAAGCCTTCGAAAAGATGGTGTTCTGCTCTTTCATGCATGATGTGGTACTTACAGATGAAAAACTTTTAAGAGTACACAGTAAAATTGATCTTTATAAAGCAGATCTCGATGAAAAATCTAAAAGCTTGATAAACAATCACGCTAATATAGTTTCAAGTCTTGTTCAAAAATTCCCACGAGCTCCAAGAGATGCGGATATCATCATCAAACAACACCATGGAACAACCAATGGTATAGGTTTTGCGGATCAACCGAACGCAAGTCTTGCAAAACTGGCCATTGTTTTGATAATTCTCGAAAAGTTTGTCATCAGAATCATGGATTTCAATAAAGAAACAGATACGATGAAAAGTATCCTTGATGAACTTAATATTGAATACCAACTTCCGTCCTACAAAAAAGTTATGGAAGCTCTAACTGAAACTCTCTTGAATCAGGTTTCTTAAACCGGGACTCCGGCCTTATAAGTGATTTGGATGGTCTTGCCGTCTTTACCAATTTCTTTCCAGACACCATCTTTTTGACTATTTTTGAACTTCCCTACTGAACGATCTCGACCATCTGGATAATAAAAAGACCACTCATCTTCCTTTTCACCCTGAATATAAATACCTTCCGCCATCACAACACCATTGGGATAATAATGTTTCCAAAATCCTTCACGCAGTTTGTTTTCAACTTTTCCTTCAAGTGCGAGCTTTCCATCTTCATAGAACATTTTATAATTGCCTACATCATCAATTGAAATGTGCTCTCCCTCCAGAATCTTTGCTGGTGGAATTTTCCAATTAAAAGAAGGAATGTCTCCATCGACTTCAAGATCGAAGAGGATCTCCATTATTCTGACTCGGGCCTGATCTTGCTGACCTTTTGTGACAGGGGTAATTTCATGGATATCCCAATACTCACGTTGCAGTTTTTCAGGAAGTTTCTCTTCAACGAATTCATTTTCCCATTTAGAATTTTTCAAAGAGAACATCATAGTTTGAAGTCCTCTTGGTTTGAGTCTATCCATCACTTCAAGAACATGTTCGTAGTCTAGTTTCGCGAAAAGTGAAAAATCAATTTTATTCTCCAAGGCCCATTTCATATAAACGGGATCCTCGAGAAGACCGACTTGGGTCATTTCACGCACGGTATCTTCCGGAAAAAGCTCTAGGTTCAAAACAAACTTCTTGAACCCCTTTGCTCCCAATTTCTTATGTTTGCTCAAAGTGTACATTTGGACTATTATATCACGAACTTAGACACTGGAATACTGAATGCTTGGAAAGCTTTTTGATAACATCACATTCAATTCTATGAGTTCTAAGGCCTTCAGTAAGGCCCTTTACTCTGCTCACAACTCCGAGGCCTACTTGGAATTCTCCAAACGAGTGCATGGAACTGATTTTAGACAGTTTAATCTTTTGGACAAAGAGCAGTATGAAATTCTGATTAAAAGGCTCGAGCTTAACTCAGCGGATAAAGTTTTGGATCTTGGTTGCGGCCTGTCAGAGTTATCTGTTCATTTATCAGATAAATTTGGCTGCGAAGTGACAGGACTGGATTTTGCCAAGGATTATCTCTCGACCTTGGAAACCCCTTCGAAAGTTAAATTGATCCCCGCGGATTTGAATCGCATTCCAACGTTTGAAAATAAATTTTCCAAAGCTGTCTGCCTTGATAGCTTTTATCTTCTGAAAAATCCTTCACGTGTTCTGGACTCCATAGCCAACAGCTTGGAGAAAGGCGGAAAGTTCTTTCTCTTTTATACTCAGAAAACATCGAGTGGTATTTTGCCCAAATGGTTGGAGCATTCCAGTTTTGATATTGAAATCATGCGTTTTGATAAATGGAATACCGACTTTTGGAAGAGGTGGAATTCCGTTTTGGAAGAAACTCAAGAACAGTTTATCAATGAAGGTAATATCAATCTTTGGAAAACCAAGAAAAGAGAATGGGATTTTCAAGGACCGTTACTGGAAAATAATGGTCTCATCAGATATTTGTTTGTTCTCACCAAGTCGAATTAATTTTTAGGAGCAACTGTCGAGGTAGCCGCAGGAGTTTCTTCAACTGATACCTCTTCTTCTTCACCTTCTTCAGATTCTTCTTCATCAGCAGGCTCTGGTTTTCTTCCCGCAAGCTTATCAGCATGAGCTATAAAGTCAGAGGTGATATCTTCTTTGTCTTTTTGATCTTTCAAAACTTTGATCGTTAAAGGAGTGACTCCTTTTCCACGGTAAATCAGTTTTCCATCTTTTTTCAAAAAAACGACTTTTGATTTTTTACTGACAAAAAATTCTCTACTTTGTTTGTTCCATTGTTTTTCAATCTTCTTGAAATGCTTTTCCAAGTTTGCATCTTTTTCTTCAACAAGTTGCTTTTCGAGAGCTTGAAGAGCTTTTCCATATTTGATCAATTCCTCTTGACGAACTTTTTTGACAGACGGTTGAAGATTCGGAGCTTCAAATTTGAACTTCTCAAGCTTCTCAGTAAGTATCTGAGTTTCTCTTTTGATACGTCTTCTTAGCTTTTCATTTTCCACTGATTCAATTGATTCATATTCTTCATAACCTAGAACGTGCTTGATCGCGGCTTCCTTATCAATGACATATACACCCTTCTCAGAGGAGAATACATTTGAAGAAAACGTAAGCATGGATAAGAAAAAAGATACGACAAGAATCAATTTCATATGTCTTTCCTGGTTTATTCAGTCCATCTTATTTCGGGCCCTAGATACTGCCAGTGCAGATTCCACAAACACCCAAATTTGAGCAGCAAACAAAATGATTCCCAAGGTGATTAGAAACCAATTCTTCTGACTATAGTATATCTTGATATTCATGGATAAACCTAGTGCTGTCATAAGAATGACGAATATTGCCGGGATCAGGTACGGCCAGAAGTTTTTACGTTTCTGAATCAGAAAAACGGTTATGACAATCAAAGTTAGTCCGGCCAACATCTGGTTAGTGGCCCCAAATAACGGCCATAGGTGCAAACCGCCTTTCCCTCCCTCACTGGTCAACATCAACAAAAATGCTGTACCAACAGCAATCCCAGATCCAATAAATCTGTTCTCCAATACAGGTACATTCATCGATTTGCCAAATTCACCGACAATATAGCGTTGAATTCGACAAGCGGTATCCAAACTTGTCGCGGCAAAAGAAATGATCAAAACAGCAATTACTGTATGCGAGACATCTTCAGGTATCCCCAAGCCTGCAACAAATTTTCCTGCGCCCAAAACAAATGCAGATATTTTTGCTGAAAGTCCATTAGCAGCAGACCAACTGTGATAATGATCATGCCATGCGGATTCAGAACTAAATCCTGCAGTCACGGCCAAGGTCGCAAGCAGTGCCAGTAGACCTTCTCCAAGCATTGAGCCATATCCTACTGGCTTAGCGTCTTTCCATGTTGCAACCTGTTTACTGGAAGTTCCCCCACTCACGAGTCCGTGAAAGCCAGAAATCGCGCCGCAGGCAATGGTGATAAACAAAAATGGGAACCATGGCGGTGCACCTTCTGCATTGAAATTGACAGCTGGAGCAACGATTGTAGGTTGAGTGACAAAAAGACCAAGAACCATCAACGTCAATCCCATCACCAATTGATGTGAGTTTATATAATCTCTTGGTTGAAGTAGAGTCCACACAGGAAGAACACTGGCAAAGAAACTATAGATCATCAAAAAAACAACCCACGCCATCAGTTCATTATCGCCAAACAATCCTTTGAGACTCATTGGATATTTTGTTCCAATAAAAATCATCACAATCAACATCAGCTGTGCAAGGATTGAAGGGATTGTGAGAGAAATTCCTTTTTTATTGATCAATACACCCATAACAATGGCTATGATGATTTCAAAATTGACAGGTAATACCGCACCTGGAAATTGAATAAAGAGATTTGCTATCACTAGGGCAAAAACAGCAATCACCATCCATACTAAAAAGAAAATCACTGTCAAAAATAATGTGCGACTTCTTTTGCCCAAAATCTTTTCTGCAACAAAGGCCATTGAATTACCTCGATGCTTCATCGAGACAACCAAAGCACCAAAGTCATGAACCGCCCCCATAAAGATCACTCCTAAGATGATCCAAAGCATAGCAGGGACCCATCCCCAAATAACGGCAACAGCTGGGCCAACGATAGGTGCAGCTCCGGCAATACTTGAAAAATGGTGACCGACCAATATTCCTTTTTTTGTTGGAACATAATCAATATCGTCACGAAACTCTTCTGAAGGAGTCTGAGAATTTTCTTCATCTAGACTGAAGATAGTTCCAGAAATATATCTTCCGTAGAATCGATATGCGAGAGTGAAAAGGACTAGTCCGGCCAGACCGACGATGGCAGCATTCATAACACACCTTTTTAATGTTTCTTTTATTTAATCAGAGTTGAACACCACTTGCCAAGGTTTCCACAGGCAAATCTACTCTTTGAAGTGGACTTTAAGAGAGGTTACTTCAATGCTGAAACTGCTTTTAGAGTTATCTCCATCTGCACTCAACCATAGGGCGAGTGTTCTTAAAGAACCATTGATTTTTTTCTCAAATGAAAACTCGCCTGAATCTTTTAGTAAAAAAGAATACTCTTCGTGAAAAAAATCACTAGCAGGATGTATTCTCTTTTTTCCAAGCATCTTATCCTGTGTAGTTGCAGCAAACAATTCAAGATGATTCAAACCTTGGTCCTTAGGGGCCATTTCATAAACTTTCTTGACCCATTTTGGAGCCAACCATTTTTTGACTCCCGTCAGTTTTTCTTCTCCAGGAAGAATAAAACCGAATTTAAAGGCAAAATCATCAGCTTTTCCGTAACCTTGTTCTTTCCCTTCTGGAAGATTTAACCCACCAGAATACTTTCCCTTGATTTCAAACGATTCAACTTCTTTTTCAGTCTCAAGAGGAAACACCAAAAAAGATGAAGACTTGTCGACTTTAAGAATCAAAGACTTGGAAAATGACACATTATTTGCAGGAATTTTATCAAACTGAATATGCTTCCACTGAGCCCCCTGATCAAGAGGAACGATGAAAGCTCCATACAAGGGAAAGGTGGAAATTTTTTTTAACACGTTCTTCATGACAAGCCTTTGGACGGATGCGTTTTTCTATTGTATCCATGTCCTGTGAAAAAAACATGGATATTCCTATTCTTTCTGTTGAACACTGCAACAGCACAAGTTACTCAATCAGTGACAGGAGAGGCCCTTCCGTTACTAGAATTTGGAGCCGGTGTTGTAAGTGCTGATGTTCCTGATTACCCAGGAGCAGGTCATAACACGACTCATACTGTCCCCTTTCCAGCCGGTCTTTACAGAGGAGATGTTCTGAGGGCAGATGAAGATGGTGGCGCCAGAGCAAGATTTCTTAATACTGAAACTCTTGAGATAAACATGAGTGTTGGAGGATCTCTCCCGGCAGATTCAGAGGATAATCCTGATCGAGTGGGAATGCCGGATCTCGACACAATGTTGGAATTTGGACCAGGTTTGATTATTCATTTTTTAAGACCTAGTCCCTCATCAAAGATCAAATTGAGCTTAAACATTCCTGTACGCTTCGCCTTCTCTACAGATATCAAAAATTGGAATGACCGAGGCTTCGTCTTTAATCCTCTGCTCTACTATATTCATGAAGATTTTCCGATCAAACGAATGATTTTTTTCTTAGGTGCCGATACTCGATTTGCTACTAGGCGTATGATGGATTACTTTTACACTGTCGCCCCGCAATATTCGACAGCGGCTAGACCTACTTATCAGGCAAAAAGTGGATACTTGGAATCTGGTTCTAATATAGGTTTTGCTTACAATTTTAAAAACGAAGTCTCCTTCTTTGCAGGTGTGCGATACTCCAGCCTTTCTGGAGCGGCAAACGAAGCCAGTCCATTACTTGTTTCAAAGAACAATACCAGCATTGGCATTGGCGTGGTGTGGTGGTTTTGGAAATCAAAGGCCACAGGCTACAAATAACGCAAGGGCCAATCCCCTTTACAACAGACTTCACCCTACCTAAAATCCTTCTTTGCTTAAAACTTCAGGAGAACTCATGGAAGACATCCAAAGGCCCTCTGAGCCGGTCAATTGCAAAAATTTTGCTGGCGGAGACTGGCTATCACAGTCAGGAAAAAATATTGATGTTTACTCACCATTGTTTGGTGACAAAATTGGAAATTTTAAATCATCTACAAGTGATGATGTTGAGAAGCTAGTGGCCAAGGCCAGTCAAGCTTATCCTCTTTGGAGAGATACTCCTCTTAAAGAAAGAACTCAAATTATGTTTCGTTTCAGAGAAATTCTGATTCGAGACATGGATAAAATTTCAAGTATCGTTAGTCTTGAAAATGGAAAGACTGTCGCTGAATCAAAAGCTGGAATATTAAAAGGAATTGAAGTCCTTGAGTTCGCTCTTTCACTTCAAAACCTCGACAGTATGGGAACAATGGAAGTTTCCAGAGGTGTTCAATGTGAATACCGAAGAGAACCTCTAGGTGTCGTTGCTTCGATCACACCATTTAACTTCCCGGCCATGGTTCCGATGTGGACGATTCCCATCGCTCTGACCGTTGGTAACTGTTACGTCTGGAAACCTTCTGAGAAAACACCTCTTACCAGTCAGTATCTAGGAAAGGCACTGGAAGAGGCCGGTATTCCAAAAGGTGTTTTTTCAATTGCTCAAGGTGATCGTGAAACAGTTGAAGCTTTGATCGATCATAAAGATGTTAAGGCCATCTCTTTTGTCGGAAGTACAAAAGTTGCCAAAGCCGTTTATCAAAGAGCGACAAATCTTGGTAAGAGATGTTTGGCCCTGGGTGGAGCCAAAAATCATATTATTCTAATGCCGGACGCAGACATCAATCTTTGTTACGGGATCAGTGATTCTTTTACAGGATGTGCCGGTCAACGTTGTATGGCCGCTGCAGTTGTTCTTGCAGTTGGTGACGTCGACAAACAAATCGAAGAAATCAAAAAACGCGCGAATAGCATGGTTCTTGGAAAAGATATGGGTGCCATCATCACCAAAGAGCAAGTGGACTTTCTTCAAGGTGCTATTGATCAGGCAGTCAAGGATGGAGCGACTCTACTCGTAGATGGAAGAAATCAAACTGCTGACGGAAACCTCAAACAAGGTTATTGGATCGGTCCTACTATTTTAGATAACGTAAAGCCCGGAAGCCAAGCTGCGACTCACGAACTGTTCGGACCGGTGCTCGCCATCATCAGATGCAAAAACCTCAGCGAAGCTTTGGAAATTGAAAACTCCATCGACTATGGAAACGCTTGTTCGGTCTTTACTCAAAATGGTGCTGTTGCGGAACGAGTGGCCAGAGAGGCCAGAGCTGGAATGATCGGAGTCAACATTGGTGTTCCAGTTCCAAGAGAACCATTTAGTTTTGGAGGTATCAACGACTCGAAGTTCGGACACGGTGATATTACCGGAGCTCACTCTCTCGACTTTTGGTCAAACATCAAAAAAGTCACTAAGAAGTGGGAACTTCAAAAAGATACAAATTGGATGGGATGATTTTCATCAATCAAAGTGAAACAAAAATGAACAAGGATAAAGGAACAAATATGACAGAACACAAGAAGGCCAGCCACGTTGTCCTCACCTCTCACTCGAATCAGATTTTCAAAGAATCTATTCCCATAAATTGGGGTGAAAAAGATCCAAAGAAAAGAGGACCAGTTATTGCCACCATCTCAGAAAAAGAAAACAGAAATGCTATCGGAAGCCATAGTGGGAGTTACACAGTATATCGTGCCCTCTCTATTGCCTCTGGAGCTTTTCCTCAAGATCACAAGCCAGATCTTCACAATACTGAAGTAACAAACAAGTTTGGTCCATACGACTCATGGTATGAGCCAGATAGAATCGTTTCGATGGATCCATGGGGAGCCAACATCAAAGAATATTTTGGTGAATACCTCGAAAAGGGTTACAACATCCACCCTACTGTTGCTGTGACTCAAGCCAGACTTAGTATTCCTGAAATCAAAGAGGCCATCGATAAAGGTCGACTTCAAGTGGATGGAAAAATTGTCACACAAGCGAAAGATATCAAAGTGACCAAAGTGGCCATTGAACCAGTATGGTTCCTTCCAGGAATGGCAAAACGTCTGAACATTGAAGAAGGTGAACTTAGAAAAATTCTTTTCCAGGAAACTGGAGGAATGTTTCCTGAGCTAGTAACGAGACCAGATCTAAAAGTACTTCTTCCACCAATTGGAAGTACAACTGCATATATTTTTGGAAATATTGAAGATCTTGCCAACCCTGAAGTCGAACTGACCTGTAGAGTTCACGATGAGTGTAATGGATCGGATGTGTTTGGCTCAGATATCTGTACTTGTCGACCTTACCTGACTCACGGAATTGAAGAAGCTACAAAAACAGCTCAAAAAGGTGGAGTCGGTCTTATCGTTTATTATCGAAAAGAAGGTCGATCTCTTGGAGAGGTCACAAAATTTCTTGTCTATAACGCTAGAAAGAGACAGGAAGGCGGAGACAGTGCTGCAACTTATTTCCACAGAACTGAATGCGTTGCTGGAGTACAAGATGCCAGATTCCAGGAATTCATGCCTGATGTTCTCAACTACCTTGGAGTGAAGAGAATTCATAATCTTCTTTCTATGAGTGACATGAAATACAACGCAATTACCAGTAATGGTATAGAGGTCGTCAACCGAGTTTCCATTCCAGAAGACTTGATTCCTCAAGATGCAATGGTGGAAATGGAGGCCAAGAAAGCTGCCGGCTACTTCACTGAAGGTGAAGTCAAAACTGGTGACAAGCTCACCAACGTCAAAGGCAGGGAGATAGAAGAATAATGGTCGATCATACAGAAGAAATAAATTACCTGAGAACGCCTCAAGCCATCAGGGAAAGAACTGGAAAAATCTTTGAACTTTGCAAAGCCGGTCAAACTCATTTCGAATACCATCCAGAAAAACTGGAAGAAGTGTCGGACTTTGTCCTTGAAGTAATCAAAGAAAATTATCCGGAGCTCGAAATCCCTTTCCACTCGAGATGGGGACATTTCAAAGTCGGTGGTTTTGATAGAGTCGCTCTTCTTGAAAAAAGATTGAGTGGTGATGCTTTGGAAAAAGCAAGAACCAAACTTGATCTGGTCATCACCTCTGTACTCCTTGATGCTGGAGCCGGTCCGAATTGGAGTTACTTTGAAAAGAATACGGGCGAGAGTTTTTCAAGAAGCGAAGGTCTTGGTGTAGCCAGTTTCCATATGTTTTGTGAGGGATACTTTTCTTCGGACAAGTCCAATCCATTCAGAGCAGACGGAGAGGCGCTTAGAAATCTTGTAACGGAAGAACTTCAAATGGCTTTTCAAGTAAAAGATTCAAATCCACTTGTCGGAGCCGCCGGAAGAACCCAATTGATCAACAGACTTGGTCAGACTGTTCTTTCCAAAACTGAATTCTTCAAAGATGCTCGTCCAGGAAACATTGTCGACTACTTGATCGACAAGCATGGAGAAAGTTTTGAAGTTCAAGATATTCTTCAAGCAGTTCTTTTAGGTCTTGGGGATATATGGCCTTCAAGATTACAGCTTGATGATACAAATCTTGGAGATGTGTGGAGACACCAAGGTCTAGTCGATAGTGATCCTGAAAACTGTCTGGTTCCCTTTCACAAACTCAGTCAATGGCTAACCTATTCCTTGGTTGAGCCAATGATTGAAGCTGGACTCAATATTACCGGAGCCGAAAAGCTAACAGGCTTGGCCGAGTATCGAAACGGTGGCTTGATCCTCGATTCAGGTTTGGTGACTTTGCGGGATTCAAGTCTTCGCTACAGTGCTCACACCCCAGACTCAGATTTGATCATCGAGTGGAGAGCTCTCACCATTCAACTTCTCGATTTGTTGGCTGATCGTATTAGAGAAAAATTAGGATTTACCCCTGAGAACTTTCCATTGGCCAAAGTGCTTGAAGGTGGAACTTGGTGGGCAGGAAGAAAAATAGCCAAGAGTTTGAGAGAGGACAGCAGTCCTCCACTTCAACTCGATAGTGACGGAACAGTATTTTAATTGGAGAAACATATGAGCGGAAAACTTACACTACTAGAACACCCAGTTCTCAAACACAAACTAGGTTGTTTAAGAGACAAAAACACTGGAAGTAATGAGTTCAGAGAACTTATGAGAGAGATCAGTCGTCTCCTGGCCTATGAAGCCACAAGAGACATGAAGACTTATACAGATAAAGTTGATACTCCCCTGGCCAATGGTGCTGAAGTTCAAAGAATTCAAGATCCTCCAGTGATCGTCAGTATCATGCGAGCAGGAAATGGAATGATTGATGGTATTCTTCAAACTCTTCCCATTTGTTCTGCCGGACATATTGGTATCTACAGAGATAAATTCATCAATAATACGGTTGAGTACTATTTCAAACTACCAGTTAATGCTAAAGGAAGAACCATTCTTTTGGCCGATCCACTCCTCGCAACTGGAGATACGGCCATCGCATGTATTGATAGACTCAAACAATACAACGTTGGAAATATCAAAATGCTTTGCATACTTTGCAGCCCAAAAGGTCTTGAGCGACTTCACCACTTTCACCCAGATGTAGAAGTCATTGCTCTTGCCAAAGAAGAAGGTCTCAACGATCAAGGATACCTGTTACCAGGAATCGGAGATGCTGGTGACCGACTCTATCAAACGAAATAATCGTTGTGAGTTGCAAGACTAAAATTATTGCAATTGCGGGTGGAAGTGGATCTGGAAAAACCACTTTCGCCCGTAGACTAGATCAACACTTTGGTCAATGCTCTCGAATTCTTCTTCAAGATTCATATTACATTGATCAGAGTGCAAAGTTCGATTTCGATGGAGGTTCAGTCAATTTTGACCATCCTTCGGCCTTGGACTTCGATCTGCTTGCAACCCACTTGGAAGAATTAAAGAATGGTAAAACGATAGATGTCCCCATCTATGACTTCGCAACTCATTCCAGACAGAAAGAAGTCGAAAAGTTTGATCCCTGTGAACTCGTTCTGGTTGATGGAATTCTCATCCTCTCACAAGAACAACTCCTTCCACACTTTGATATCAATATTTATGTCGATGCTCATGAAGACCTACGATTTGATAGAAGACTCAGAAGAGATGTTGAAGAAAGAGGCCGAACAGAAGAAGGTGTACGTAACCAATTCTTCAAACAGGTGAAGCCAATGCATGACCAGTTTGTGGAGCCTTCAAAGGGCCACGCTCATCATATTGTCGATCCAGAGAATTTCGATGAAATGCTGGAAAAGATGATTGATCTACTTTCATAACTAGCTGATTTCACTTGTAAAAAACGGTTGTTTTTACCCCTCGCACAAATTGCCTCCCGCTTGTAAGCACTTGGGATTTAAGGGAAAATTGTCTTGTGCGAGTTTTAAAGTCACTTATTTTCTATTTTTTATTGATTCAAGGCCCAAATGTTTTGGCCTTCGATTCCGAACCTCTGATCTATGAAGTCGAGGCCAATGAAACAAGTCTCGAAGAAGTGGCGAGGATCAACCATGATGGAATCAAAAATCGCTATCCAAAAATTGAAGACTATATTGAAAAACTCAAAGAGTGGAACCCACACCTTAAAAATCTCAACAAGATTTTCATGGGAACTGAAGTTTATGTCGACTACCCCTACTCCCCGAATACCGGACATGCTTGGGCCCCAAAAATCTTCTGGGCAGCAAGACCTACTCAACCTCGATACAGTCTCTTTGGATTCATGACGACTTCTGCAGGAACATTTACAGAGAAAGTTTCAACGGTCACAGTTACTTCGAAACAAAACTCTCCAATCACTGTTGGATTTGGAGGAAATTATCCGTTTGATGATGCCAGAATCTGGTCATTAAATTCTTCTTTTTATATATCCTATCTTACAGGTCAGACCACAAATCGAGCTGAAGAAGTCAGTATTGATCCTGAAGTTGGACTCAATCTCTACCTTCAATATGCATTTCCGGGTAATCCTTTATACTCAGTCTATTCTGGTGTTGATGTTGAAAGATTTTCAACATTTAATACTGATGATTTGATTACAGGCGCTTCAATAGATACTCGAACTCAACTTTTGTCTTTTGCTACTGTTGGCTTCAATAAAATATTCATGCCATTTGGAAAACCTTTTCTTTTTAAGGCCAGTTACTCCTTCGGTGTTTCAGGCTCTTCGGACGCATCTGGAAAAGAATTTACTGGCGACAAGTACATGCTCTACTTGAGTTATAAGATTTTTTCTCAAGTTATGATTCATGCACTCTTCAAGCACCACTCTCTAAGTGGGCCCACAGAACTTGCCATTACGAGATACGGAGCTGGCATTGGATGGAGTTTCAGATGAAGATAAAATACCTCACACTGTTTCTTTTCTTAATTTATTCCACACAAGCTTCGGCCAACAAATTGATGGTGGAACTTTTTAGCAATTTCACCTCTTCATCAGATGATCACTCTGGAACTTTTGAATTTTCAAGAATGACAAATGGTGTATTTCTTGGGGCTGCCATTAGTAAAAAACAGCAACTCTATTTTGGTCAAAATGTGATTCAGTACTCACGATCTTTCAATACTGGATCGACAACTGAAGTTTCGACACTAGAACTTGGTCCTCGTTTCACCTTCTTTTTCAGTGAAAATAAAACCTGGCATATGAATCTTATCTGGAACCCTTATGCAAAAGGTGAAAGAACTTCTGGAGGGTCTACATATACTATCGACGGATGGAGTTATGAAATCTCCTTTGGATATCAGTATAAAGTCACGAAGGCCCTTTATATGGGGGCGACAATGGTTTACCACTCTTTAGCGGTTACAACAGTCACAAATAGTGCGAATGTTGAATCTGAGACCAGTTACACTTACTCTTCAATTTATCCGCTGATCACTCTGAATATGAGATTTTAAAAATTGATTTGGATCTCCCCTTTAACGGGAGGTTTTTTTAAGTCAATTTCTTTAAGTGCACTTTCAACATCAAAATTATTTTCTTGAATTTTCCAGTACAAATCTTCTGAAGGACGCAAACGAAAAGTCACACTTTCCTGTTTGGGGTACTCTCTGGAATCATTCATTGCATGCTTCTTAGGATCGGAAACATCATCCTTTAATATTCTGAGATCTTTCATTGAAAGAGTTTCACCATTATCCTTCGCCCAATTCAATTCGAGTGGCTTGATCGATTTCAGCTCAACCCTTTTCTTTCCCTTAAAAAAAGAATCTTCATATTTAACTGTGTTCATCTGCTTTCTATCTTGAAATGTCTTCGGATTCTTAGAAAGAAAGGCAACACTCAAGGCCAATATCAGGATAAAGAAAGCTGAAAGGATTTTGAAAAATTTCATGGCTGCATCTTAACAGAATTAGTTCCGGTCTCAAGGCACGGAAAACTAATATGTACTCCTTATGACAGAATTTTTACATCCTACAAAAGTTCTCTCGTCAGCTAAATTTTGCTGACGTGCT
>SBGE01000137.1 GCA_006226755.1 Deltaproteobacteria bacterium
ATGTAACTTATTATTTTTGATTATCTTGTAGATCGCTATTCCGAATATTAAATGAAAGACAATAAATCTAAGAAGATGTTTATTTTTGCTGAAAATAATGTCCCATTGAAATAGCCATAAGTTTTCTACTGGCGCCATTATAGTAGTTGCAAAGACACCTGCTCTAAATTCTATTGAAATCGCTAATAGGAGCCAAAAAGTGCTTTTCATAGCAGATGGAAGTCTAGTCCAAAAATAAGGGAGGACAAGACCAATCGGAGCAAGAGAAATCGCAAGATAGCGAGGTCCGGATGTCAACCCTCCATGCCAACCATTAAAGGATGAATTCATAAGAATCATGAGAAAAAGAGATGACCAAGAAAAAATTAAAACGGATTTATCTTCACAAGAATTTGATTTTCTAAAGATTATAGGTATCACAAAAATAAAAAACAAAATCCAGGGTTGGGTGAAAAGTAATCCTCTCTCTGTTCCAAAAAGCAATTTAATTAAAATTTCTATTTTTGGAATGTCAAACATGCCGAAAAGGAGTTCATCATGTGGTTTTCCTTGAAAGAAAAGAGGGTTTTCATGTTGGATTGCTGTGGAAAATGGGCTTCCGAAACTTGAAATATGATACCAACACCATAAAAGTCCGGGGACTAATCCACCGATGAAAAGATCTTTGATCCATTTGAACGAAGTTCTGTTCAAGTAGATTAATGAAAATAAAAGTGGTGGAAAAACTAATGCCGCGGCATATTCGGACAGTAGGGTCAGCCCATAAAATAGTCCGACCATCCTGTAGTTTCTCACATAGAGAGAATATGTAAGAGCAATTGCAAATGCACCTGCCATTCCGTGTCCAAAATATGTGTTCATGAATATAGAAGAGGTGTTTCCAAAGAGAAGGGCTAACATAGAAAAGTGAACAGCTGGAGTCGATAATCCCTGAACTAGCAATTTCTTTGAAAGCCAAAGCATGAAAAGAGCAAAAGGAATAACTTGCATTATAATAGAAAAAATAGCTCTTGGAGTAGCACGAAGCCGAGTAGTGTTGTGTCCATCTTTATCGATTGTTGCTTTTTCGTGATTTTTAAAAAGTGTGTCGATGACAAAGTAAACTGGGAATCCTAGAAACATGGGGCCTGGGGCTTTATTGGCAAATTTTTCGCCTTTCTTGTTAATTGACCAGTCATCACCCCATTCATATTTATTGATGACAAAACTGCCTTGCTCTGACATGGCGCGAAGAGTGGCGAGCCTCGCCCCTTCATTATGGCCACCTGTGCCACGAGCAATGATGTTGATGAGTAAGAAAATGATCACCCATGGTAGAGCAATATTGTCGACAAAGAGGTTTTTGAGCCAGTTTTTAGCTGTCATAAAGCCCAATCCTTTAGGTTTTTAATACAAATAACTAAGCTTGGATGATATATCATTATAGCGAAAATTTTCATTAAAAAACGGGATACAAGATGACGACGATCAGTAAGCCACAAACTTTTGTGACCAGGAGCGGTAACGAAGTTGTATTTGAGGCCTCAACAGATTCAATGAACAAGGTTTTGAATTTTCAAAAAGAAATGGGAAATGAGTTTCCAAAGTTTGCCGTTTTCTTGATTAGCTATAATGCTTCTAATTTTATTGAAAGAACTATTGAGCGAATTCCACTTGAACTCAAAGGTGCGATTAAAGAATTATTTGTCTTTGATGACTCTTCACCTGATAACACTTTTGAGGTTGCAAAAAAAGTTCGTGAAAATAGTCCATGGAAAGAACAACTTTATATTTATAAGAATCCAAAAAACTTAGGTTACGGCGGAAACCAAAAAGTTGGTTATCGCTACGGAATTGATAAAGGATTTGATTACATCATCATGCTCCACGCTGATGGCCAGTATGCTCCAGAGTATATTCCAGATCTGATGCTTGCAGCCCTTGAAGGAAAGCATGAAGTTGTATTCGGCTCTCGAATGATTAACAGAAAGCATGCACTTGAAGGGGGAATGCCTTTTTATAAATGGGTAGGGAATCAGATTCTCACGCGTTTTGAGAATCTCATCCTTGGAACAAACCTTCATGAATTTCATTCAGGTTATAGAATGTATTCAACGAAGGTGTTGAATGCCATTCCCTTTGAAGAAAACACTAATGAGTTTCACTTCGATTCTCAAATCATTGTTCAGTGTCGTGCACTCGGTGCTCATATGCATGAGATTCCAATACGAACCTATTATGGCGATGAAGAATGTAATGTCGATGGAATGAAGTACGCAAAAGATGTTTGTTTGACAGTTCTCGAGTACAGATTGCATCAACTGCATTTGACTAGACGAAGTCGTTACCTGGTAGATCGAGGATTCGTGTATACCAGAAAAAATAGTCCATACAGTTCTCATGAAAAAATTCTATCTAAGATTGATAAGCCAGGAAAGGCCCTTGATCTTGGAAGCTCCAATGGACTTCTGTCCGGGGCATTGAAGGAAAAAGGTGTGAGCTGCGTTTGTGTAGACATGGTAGAGCCAGAAAAGATTTCAAAAGAAATTGAAGTTTATCATCAAATCAACCTCGAGAATTATGAAGATCTCAAATTCGAACGTGAGTTTGATTATATTATTTTAGCTGACGTTGTTGAGCACATCAGAAATGCTCCAGGGCTTATGGCCTATATTCAAAGATTTCTTAAAGAAGACGGGAAGATTATTGTTTCTGTTCC
>SBGE01000287.1 GCA_006226755.1 Deltaproteobacteria bacterium
AGAGAAATTGAAGATCCCCAAATACAAAAAATCATGGCCTATACTTCATTCTTTGAAGATCGTTTTTACGATATGAGAATGAAAATGACTCTCGACAAAGGGAAAGTTGACGACAGAATAGTACTCGCTTCCATCGATGATAATTCCCTTACACAAATTGGTAGATGGCCTTGGTCGAGAACGATCTGGAAAGATGTGATTGGAAAGATGCAACATTATGGCGCAAAAGTTATCGCATTTGACGTGTTCTTCTCCGAGCCAGAAAAAGCATGTAATGCAGAATCTCCTGACATCGTCATGGCCCGTTCTCTATCAGACTTTCAAACAGTTCCTGGAAACAAAGTCATCATTCCCTACTCTTTAACTGATTTTAAACAGGATGGTTATCCAGAAGTTCCAGATGTTCTCTACAACTTCATTATGGATACAAAGCAAGCACCAGAGATGAACCTTAAGGCCAAATGGGTTGGGAAAAACGTATTCCCTATAGAAGAAATTGCATCAACAGAAGTGGCCCTTGGACACATTGGGGTTGAAGAGGATCCGGATGGAATTTTCAGACATTATCCGGTTGTGGCAAATGTTGAAACACTCTACTTTCCTTCTTTTGCTTTGATGGCCTATCAGCTTTATACCGGTGATTCGCCAGTTCTAGAGATGCTGACGATCGGAGAGCATAAGCTCAAAATGAAATCAGGAACTCTTTCCTTGAACTTTAAGGGAGAGGCCAAGGTTCGTTGGTTCGGTGCCAGAAATAATTTTCCAGAAGTTAGTATCTATAACATCCTTCAAGCCAAGCCAGACGACAAAGAAATGCACAAGAAGCTTAACGGCAAGATCGTCATGGTTGGTTCTACTGCATTTGCGGCCCACGACTTGAGGCATACCCCTGTCGACCCAATGTTACCTGGGATTTATTTCCACATGAACATGACCCACATGTTACTTGATGGACTTTTCTATGTGCCTGAAGCTGACTCAACTCTTTATTCATGGATCCTACTTCTTTCGGGAACGTTGATTATCATTATCGTCATGATGTTTGGTAATGCGATTCTTGACCTTTTCATGGTCAATGCCATTGCCATCGGTTTTTTCCTTCTCGACACTTATGTACTTCTGCCCAAGGGTTACGAGATCAAACTCTTTTTTGCGATCTTCTCCCCTGTCGCCTGTTATTCGTGGTCAACATTTCTTCATTTCTATTTGGCCTCAAAAGAGAAAAAATACATCAAAGGGACCTTCTCCAGATTCGTTGCTCCGGCCATTGTTGACCAGATGCTTGCCAACCCTGATAAAGTTAAAGTCGGGGGTGAAAAAAAGAACATTACAGTATTCTTTTCTGACGTCAGGGACTTCACTTCCATCTCTGAAAAACTAACTCCTGAACAACTCTCAACTTGTCTCAACCAGTACATGGGAGTCATGACAGACATTCTTTTTGAAAATTATGGAACTCTTGATAAATATATTGGGGATGCCATCGTCGCTTATTGGGGAGCACCTCTCGATGTTGAAAACCATGCTTATCACGCAGTCCAGGCCGCTCTTAAAATGATTGATGCCCTTCCAGAGGTGAATAGAAAATTTGAAGAACAAGGCTTTCCACTTTTTGAACACGGTATTGGTCTTAACACCGGTGACTGTTCCGTAGGAAATATGGGATCCGACAAAATCTTCTCTTATACTGCTCTTGGAGATAATATGAACCTAGGAGCCAGGGCAGAAGCACTTTGTAAGTACTATGGAGTACAGCTCAACATCACAGAATATACCAAAGATGCGATTCCACCTGAGCTTCAAAAGGAATTCAAATTCAGAATTCTTGATAAAGTTCGAGTGAAAGGTAAAGAAATTCCTGTAACATTGTGGGAAGTTCTCGATCGAGCACATTGTCTTTATGAAGATCAAGAAGGTTTTGAAGCCTACATGGAGGCCTTTCAATCTTATCAAAACCAAGAATTTGAAAGAGGTGCAAGACTTCTCAAACCTCTGGTAGAAAAATATCCTCACGATAAATCGTGCAAAAGGGTTCTGGAGTTCTGTGAAGGCTTTATAAAGATGCCTCCTCCCCCAGATTGGGATGGAGTTTTCACCCACACTACAAAAGGCTAGTTTAAACTACCAACAAAAAGAGCTCGATTACTCGAGCTCTTTTTTTATTTGTTCTTTAAGTTCTATGGGAATCTCTCGCCAATCTAAATCCATGACTGCCCCCATCATTGCCCAGAGCATATTCTTATTTGCTCCTTCATGAAAGTTTTGAAGGGCCTTCCAAGTAGCAACGACACCTTTTTCTTCAAGATCTTCCAGAGTATGAATCCCCAAATCTGCTAACCATTCAGCAGATTTGGGACCTAGATTTCTTGCATCTTTAATTTTAGTAGGCAAGAAGCTCTCTTATCGCGGTTACAACTTTTTGAGTATTTGGAAGAATTTCTCTTTCAAGAATTCTGTTGAAACCAACAGGAGTAAATGTCGATCCAATTCTTTTTACTGGTGCATCGAGAAGCTCAAATCCTTTCTCTGTAATGATTGAGGCAACCTCTCCACCGAATCCTCCAAAGACCTTGTCTTCATGCACGACAAGACATCTATTGGTTTTAGCGACTGAGGCAAGAATTCCTTCTTCATCAAGAGGACTCAATGAACGAAGATCGACGACTTCTACTTGAACACCATCTTCAGAAGCAACTTGATCTGCAGCTTCAAGACAATGGTGAACGGTATTTCCATAAGTGATGATCGTTAGATCTGATCCTTCTCTTCTCACACGACATTTACCAAAAGGAACTTCAAATCCTTCAGGAACAACAGTCATGGCCTGCTTGGCATTATATAGAGCTTTCGGCTCAAGATAGAGTGTTGGTCCTTCACTTCTCATGGCGGTTCTAAGAAGTCCGGCAGCATCGTCAGCAAAGGCCGGAGAAACAACTCTGATTCCAGGGAAGGTACAAAGTGCGCCTTCGATGTTTTGAGAGTGGTAAAGTCCTCCCCCAATATATCCACCAGAGGCAAGTCTGATGGTAACGTTAGGAGAAAAAGCTCCATTTGAACGCCAGTAATCATGAGTACATTCTACAAACTGCTCCATCGCTGGCCAAAAATAGTCGGCAAACTCGGCTCCTTCGACAACCACTCTGATTTTTTTGTCATATCTTGAAAAACCATTCGCGGTACCGACAATAAAATCTTCAGCAATAGGAGCGTTGAAGACTCTTTCTTTACCAAACTCAGCTTGCATCCCTTTTGAAACGTTGAAGATCCCACCTTTGTCTTTATTGGCCATATCTTGCCCCCAGATATAAGTGTCTGGGTTATGACGGAATTCTTCTTTAAGTGTTCCATTTAGAGCATCGATAAACTTCATCGGCTCACCAGATTCGTTATGAGTTCCATCTGGGAACTTGGTACACTGATGAGGCTCTGGAAGAACAAAGTCAAAGATACTGGCAGGATCTGGGTTTGGTGCTTTCATAGCGGCACTATGAGCTTCAAGAAGTGTCTTCTTGCTTTCTTCATCAATTTGATCGAGCTCTTTTTCAGTAAAAATTTTGTTTTTGATAAGTTCTTCTCTGAATTTCTTCAATGGATCTTGAGCAACAGCAGCATCAATTTCTTCAGGTGAGCGATAAAGCTCATGTTTGTCTGAGTTTGAATGCGACCCCATTCTCACACATTCTGCGTGTACAATCACAGGTTCTTCTGCTTCGATGGCATGCTTTCTTGCTTCGGCCATGGCATTCATCGAATCGATGACATCTTTTCCATCACAATGAATAATTCGAAGATTTTTAAAACCTGAAAAGTTATCAGCAACAAATTCATTGGCCGTCTGATCACACTTAGGAACTGAAATTCCATATCCATTATCTTGGAAAACGAAAATCACTGGCAGTTTCTCATTTGAAGCACCATTGATCGCTTCATAGCAATAACCTTCTGAAACAGAAGACTCACCTTGAGAAGAGATAGAAACGCCTTTGCCTTTGTAGCGTTTGATGGCTCGGCCAACACCTACAGCGTGAAGAGTATGGTTACCAGTACAAGAAGAAACATTATGAATATTCCACTCTGGCTTGGCGAAATGGTTGGACATGTGACGTCCACCGGAAGCATTGTCAGTGGCCTTTGAGATGCCGTTAAGAATCAATTCTTCAGCGGTCAAACCAGCTGAAAGACAGGTCAACATATCACGGTAGTAAGGAAAAAGATGGTCTTCATTCAGTGTAAAAACCTGACCGATCGCCAATTGAATAGCATCGTGACCTGCGTAAGGAGCATGGTAAGACCAGCCGATGGCCTGTTTAAGATAATTTGGAGCTCTGTTATCCACCATTCGCCCAAGGCTCATGAGTGAGTACCATTGCTTGAAAGTTTCCTTATCCGTGTTTTTCCACGAATATTTCTGTTCGACTTTTTGTAACATTGTTTGGCCCTTTGGATTTTTAGTCATCCTAATATCCTGATATTTTTTGAAATTTTATTTATATTTTCAAGGCCCATAAGGTAGCCAGATTGTAGGCACTTGTAAACCTGAACTGTCTCATTGACGCTTCGCAAACCCGCTGAAACCATGCATGGCAAGGTGGCAGTACACCTCGACTTTTGCTATGCTTTCGCCGATTTTGACATTCACAAAATGTAGCACCTTATCAAGGAGACCCCATGCCAGTTGCGACGTATGAGCAGTACTGCCAAATGCTAGATAAAGCCGCCAAGGAAAACTTTGCTTTTCCAGCGATTAACGTCACTTCAACTTCAACCGCTAATGCCGCGATCAAAGCTTTTGCCGATATGAAATCTGATGGAATCATCCAGGTTTCTACTGGTGGTGGAAAGTTTGCTTCAGGACAAGGTGTGAACGACATGGCGTTGGGAGCCATCTCACTTGCTCAGCACGTTCACTTGGTAGCTGAAAGATATAATGTTTGTATCGCCCTTCATACTGATCATTGCCATCCTGAATTTGTCGACAGTTTCATGATTCCATTGATCGAAGAATCAGAAAAAAGAGTCGCCAGAGGAGAAAAACCACTTTTCAACTCTCACATGTACGATGGTTCAGAACTTCCACTTGAAGAGAACCTCAAAGTTTCAAAACAACTTCTTGAAAGATGTGCAAAATCTCAAATCATTCTTGAAATTGAAACAGGAGTTGTTGGCGGAGAAGAAGACGGAGTGAATAACGAAGCTCTACCTGCTGACAAACTTTACACGACTCCGGAAGAAATGGTTCAAGTGGCTAAAGAACTTAGACCACTTGGGCGTTATATGTATGCCGCAACTTTTGGAAACGTTCATGGAGTGTACAAGCCAGGTAACGTAAAACTTAGACCAGAAATTCTAAAAAATGGTCAAGACGCTACCATATCAGAACTTGGACCTGAGGCCCGTCATATGTTGGTTTTCCATGGTGGTTCAGGATCAGAACTTTCTGAAATCCACGAAACTCTTGGATATGGTGTCGTCAAAATGAATATCGATACTGATACTCAGTATGCTTATTCAAGACCCGTGGTTGACCACATGTTTAAACATTACGATGAAATGTTGAAAATCGAAGGTGAAGTCGGAAACAAAAAACAGTACGATCCAAGAGCTTGGATGAAGAAGGCCGAAAGTGCCATGACAGAGAGAATCTCCCAAGCTGTTAAAGACCTTAAGGCTGAAGGCAAAACAATCCTCAACTAAAAATAAGGCTCCTTCGGGAGCCTTTTTTATCAGGTCACCTGGGCCTTTTTGATCATTGAAGAGAAGAGACCTGGGAAAAATCGCTTAATTAAAACACCAATCTTTTCTTTTCCCCCAATACAGATTTCTTCTTTTTCAGCTTCCATCGCGGCAATCATTTTTTTGGCAAAAACAGAAGCTTCCATTCCATTTTCTTGAGCAGAATCCATGGTTCCTTGGGAACTTCCATCCCCGACAAATGCATTGACCGAGACATTGGTTTTAATGAATCCAGGACATACCAACATGGCCTTTATTCCTTGATCATGAAGCTCGGCCCGCATGGAATCATAAAAACCATGAAGGGCATGCTTAGAGGCCGAATAACCGCTTCTAAGAGGAGTTCCAAACTTCCCTACTAAAGAAGTTATGGCCACATGAAAACCTTCACCTCGCTCAATCTGTCCAGGCAAAATGGCCTTGGAGAGCGCTACGGCTCCGAGGTAGTTGATGGTCATTAAACGAGAATAAACATTGAGTTCAGTCTCTAAAACAAGGGAGCGTTGAGAGATTCCACCGTTATTAATTAAAATATCAATGCGACCAAAAATCTTTTCTGCCTCGATAGCTTTTTCAGTCAGCTCTTGTGTTTTTTCAAGATCCACTGGAAGGATGGCAATATTGGAATCCTCTCCCGAACATCTTGCCTTAGATTCAAGTAGTGCAGACTCACGACGCGAAGAGAGAATGAGTTTGCAGTTTCGTTTTGAAAGCTCGATTGCAAGCGCTTCGCCGATACCGCTACTGGCCCCGGTAATCCATATGACTTTTCCATCTATTTTCATTTTTCCTCTCCCTCCTTCAAAACTTAAAAGAGTAAATATTACACGAGGGACTCCACGAGTTGTAAGAGCGGGTGTAGGTTCCCGCGCAATTACAAATTGGGAGTATCCATCATGAAAAACATGAACAAACAAACTCAGTTTTTGGCCATGGCCTTTCTTGGCTGCCTCGCTCTGACCTTGATTCTTTCTTCAAAAGAAGTCATGTCGACAGGTTCAGTTATTTTTGGAGCGATGACACTGCTCTCAACTGCCAAGGCCTAAACGAAAAATCCCGTTTCTCACCGCCAAGGGGAAACGGGTTTTTCACACTTTATCTCGCTCTCTAGTGCTCGTCATTTAAAACCATTTTCAAATTTTACTAACAAAAATATGATTTAGCTCAACTTTCGTCTTCATTGATTGACTTGCGCATAAAGTTAAAGCAAAATTTTTAAAGGAAAATTTAAGATGCTGAGTCAAAAAGATCTGCAAAAATACATCGATCATGCTCCCGTTATGCTGGGAGTTTATGATATTCAAACTGGTCATTACTCTTTTATTAGTAAAGAAGTTGAAAAAATTCTAGGATTCTCTCAAAAGGATATCATCGAAGGTGGAGTTGAATTTGTTTGCTCCTTGATCCATCCTGAAGACGTTGATCGAATCAATCATGAATACCAAAAGGCCATAGAATTCATCGAACAAAATGGTGTTGATCCAGGATCATACTGGCAAGAATTCAACTATCGAATAAAAGGGGCCAATGAAAGATATCGTTGGGTAAAAACCAGAGGTCGAGCTTTTTCACTTTGTGCCAATGGAAATGTTAAAGAAATCGTCAACATGACAACAATTGTGTCACTTGATCAAAGAGCTCCTAAAGATGAATCTAGCCGAGCAGACTTTGAAACAATTGCAGAACTGGCGGGAGAAATTTGCCACGAACTCAATAATCATCTTCAGAGCATGAGTCTTTTAATGGAAGTCATGCTGAAGCAAGAAATGAAAAAAGAAAAAAATCACCTAGAAAATGGTTGTGGCTGCTCTACTCATCTCAAAGCAATAGATGATATCTTTGGTAAATTTTCCGACCTTCGAGAAGATCTCTATCGATTAAGTCTAAAAAGATAATCAACCGAGATCGAATACAATCCCCTGGGCCAGAGGAAGATCCTTACCGTAATTAATGGTGTTGGTCTGGCGTCTCATATAGGCCTTCCAAGCATCTGAACCTGACTCGCGCCCTCCACCAGTTTCTTTTTCGCCTCCAAAAGCTCCACCTATTTCGGCTCCACTGGTTCCGATATTGACGTTGGCAATTCCACAATCAGATCCACCTTGAGATAAAAACAATTCTGCTTCTCTAAGGTTCGTTGTGAAAATAGATGAAGATAGTCCCTGTCGAACATTATTTTGAAGAGCAATAGCGTCGCTTACATCACCAGACCATTTAATCAAATACAGAATCGGAGCAAATGTCTCTTCTTGAATGATGTTCATGTCATTGGTCCCTACGCAAACAGCAGGTCTGACGTAACATCCACTTTCAAATCCAGGTCCATCGAGTACTTCTCCTCCATAAAGGATTTCTCCCCCCTCTTTTTGGAGTGAGGCCAAAGCATTTTGCATGTTGGTCACAGAGTCTTTATCGATAAGAGGACCGACATGATTAGACTGATCAAGAGGTGATCCGATTTTGAGTCCTTTATAGGCCTTGACTATGGTCTCTTTGACTTTGTCGAATAGTGACTCATGAATCAAAAGTCTCCTGGTCGATGTACAACGTTGACCACAAGTACCAACCGCGCCAAAGACGATCGCAGGTAGTGCCATTTCCAAATCGGCATCAGGAGTAAGAATGATGGCATTGTTTCCACCAAGTTCGAGAATTGACTTACCAAGGCGAGAGCCTACGACTTCACCCACTCTTTTTCCCATTCGGGTAGACCCAGTAGCAGAGATCAAGGGAATTCTAGAGTCATTGATTAACTTCTCCCCGATACCTCTTCCATCTCCAAGAATTAGATTGAATGTCCCTTCAGGAACATTATTATCTTTCAAAACTTGTTTCATGATATTGAAACAGGCGATTCCAGTTAGTGGAGTTTTTTCACTTGGTTTCCAAATACTCATGTCTCCACAGACAGCTGCAATCATTGAATTCCAAGACCAGACGGCTACAGGAAAATTAAAGGCAGAGATAATCCCAACCAGTCCTACCGGATGCCATTGTTCATACATGCGATGATTTGGTCTTTCCGAATGCATGGTAAGTCCATAGAGCTGACGAGAAAGTCCGACAGCAAAGTCGCAAATATCAATCATCTCTTGTACTTCTCCAAGACCTTCTTGAAGGGATTTTCCCATTTCAAGAGAAACGAGACTTCCGAGCGCTTCTTTCTTCTCACGCAATTTGTTACCAATTTGTCTAACTATATCTCCACGTTTGGGAGCCGGAAGTGAGGCCCAAGCCCCTTTGTTCGCCATAGCACTGTTTATTACTTTTTCGTATCCAGCTTCATCAGTAAACTGAACCGAAGCTATGATTTTCCCATCAATTGGAGACAGGGAATCAATCCACTCTCCAGATCCATCCAACCACTGGGTTCCAGTTGAAGTCGAATAATTTTTTTCTCTAAGACCAAGGGACTCTAATATTTCGGTTTTAATCATAAATTCTCCTAAGGAATGTAAGCACACCAATTCCGAGTTGAAAGAACCCAAAGTTGATGAATGGCCCGTGTCGCCGCGAGGTGTAGTCTTTTTCTTGCTCGCGGATCATCAGGATAGTTATCACGATCAGCATCTGGGATGATCACATAATCAAACTCGAGACCTCTGATTTGCTCAATAGTGGTTACATCTACACCTGGTTGAAAAGAGAATTCACTATCTTCAACGTAGCGGACTTTACCAAGTTCTTTAAGCTCTTCGTAAAAGGCCTTCGCTGTTTCTTCTTTATTACAAATAATAGCGATTGATGCCTTGGGCTCTCTTCTCATAAGATCATCAATTGTTGACTGAATGATCATACTTCCATGAGCACGATGTTGAATGGTGGTCTTTTTAACAGGTGCCCCCTGTCTGGTACACTCTGGTTTATTTCCTGTACTATATGGACCAAGGACATCATGGCTGAAATCAATAATACTTTGTGGAGAACGATAAGAGATCTTTAGTTCATGAGCTCCTGTATCTTTAATCCCCATATGCATCAATGTTTGTTCCCATGATTCAAATGAAATTGTCGCATCCACTTGTTGAGCGGCATCTCCGGCCACAGTCAAATTTCCATCCGAAGTGATGGTATGTGAAAGTATATTGAGTTCAACAGGAGAGAGCTCTTGGGCCTCGTCTAGGACGACATGCTTGTATTTTTTGAGAGATCCATCAACTCCAGTGATATCTCCTATTTTCATTTCAAGAAGTTTTAATAGTAAGGGGAAGTCTTCCTGATCAATAGTGCCTTGGACATCAAACTGAGTGCCATCATTAACTGATCGCCCATCAAGAGTGTTATCAGTAAAATCTTCAATCTCTCTATCCTTCATCTGCCAAGAAGTGTGATTAAAAAGATCATTAATCATTCCGTCAGTGACTATCCCATTGGACAGCTCTTTCATACAGCTCAGTAGTTCCTTATCTGTATAGATTTCCATTAAGTCAGACCTGACATTGAACATTTCTTGTTTGAGTCTTGAAAACTCTATTTTTTGAATTGGTGTTAATTCAACCTGTCTTTCAATACTCGCTAGCCTTGAAAGTGGTGCCCCTTTCATTGATAGAAACTTTTCATCCAGAGGAATACTGTCCGAGAACTCTTCTAGTTTATCTGCAATTTTTTGCTCAAAAGTCTTCATCCATATCTCGAGTAGTTTCATGAACGAAACGTGTCGTTTAATAAGACTTGCCCCAAGCGGAGTTGTCAGACAAATATTGCGAGGCAACTCATCAATCAAACGTCTTGCCTCTGATTCGAAGAATTCGCTACCTTCTCTTACTCGAACTTTTTGGAGCCCAATTTTGGCCAAAAGAATTTTTGAGAGTCTGATCAAACCTTTGTGAGGAACGACCACCATCACTTGATTGGGATAAAATTGTCTCTTAGCACAAAGACTGGCAATCCTATGTAGGGCCACGGTTGTTTTACCTGATCCAGCTCCACCGATAACGAGGAGCGGACCATGAAGATTTTTATGAAGAAGACCGTATTGCTCTTTATCGAGAAGTCCCAGAACCTCTGCACTTTTGAACGATGTTTTTCCGGTTCCCATTGGAATCTCACGAGTAGCACTACCTTCTCCCCCTTCGAGTTTGACATCCTCTTCCAGGAGGTTGAACCAACCTTCACCAGCGTTAGCGAAAGATTTTCCATTTCGATCAACTCGAATAAGTTTTCCTCGCTCTACTGTTAAAATCGCATGAGTCAGAATACGACCTTCACGGGTCTCATTTGGAAGCTCAAGTTCGTATTCTTCCCCTTCGTCATAATTATAAAATACAGAAGAGATGGGAGCTTTTTTCCAATCGACAACTCTATGTCCATGTTTAGGATCGATGAAAGATGTATGTCCCAAGAAGACGTGCTTCTTTTTCCCACGCTCTTCAAGTTGCATATACCCAAAATAAGGTGCCGAGACATCTGGTAACTCAATAGGTTTTGAAAACTTTTCTGCCAATGTTTGCTGGATATTTAACTGATAGAAAAGTCCACCAAGGTCATCTTCTTTGGCAGATTTGATTTCTTCTTTAAGCGACTCGATACTTTTGTGAATATCGGCAAGATTAATGCGATCGCCCTTGGGAAAACTTTTAACTGATTCAAGGATTTGCTCGAGAAATTTTTCCTGTTCGTTCAAAAACGAAAGCTCAGTTTCATTTAGAATGTTTTTTTCTGTGGACTCACTCAATGAGAACCTCTACCCAAGAATCTTGGAGACGATCTCATAAGTGTTCTTTGAGATTCCGTCAGTTTCCTTGATTCTTTCCAGCTCCACTTTCATCAATGCTTTTCTAGACTCAAGAAGTTTCTTATAGTCTTTGAACACACCAGAAAGTCCGGCTGCGATTTGCGGGTTAAGCTTATCAAGCCAGATCACTTTATCAGCAATCAGTTTGTAACCTCTGCCTGATTCGTGATGAAACTGGATATAGTTTCTGGCAAAAGCACCCATCAAACTTCTAAAGAGGTTTGGAACAGTTCCATCATAAATAGGATCTTTTTCCAGGGCCTGAACTCTTTCAAAAGTATCATCGAGAGTAGAAGATGCCTGAACACCTAGCCACTTTTGCATGACCAAAGTTTCATGGTTCCACTTGTCGTAGAAGTTTCTTATAGCTTCATTTCTAAATTTATTTTCATAACGACACAAGAGGGCCAAAGCAGAAATTTCATCAGTCATATTAGAAGCTGCAACTTGTTGTTCAAAAACCAAATCGTGTCCTACTTCACCTGTCATGGCCAAGTAACGAAGCGCTGTATTCTTAAGAGTTCGTTGTCCAATTGAATGGGGATCAAGCTTGAACTCTCCACTTTGAACGTTCTGATCATAAACCTTTCTGAAGTCTTCTTGATAAGTATCAGCAAGCGTTTGAGTCATCCATTCTCGAACATCAAAAATGGCCTGATGATCAATTGGATTATGGCCTTGATGAAGAATTCCTTCGGCAGGCAACGAAAGCATCATGGCCTTAATGTTTGGATCAAGCTTTTCATCTTTCAAAATCTTGCCATAGGCTTCCATGTATTGTTCATCGAGAGACAAGGTATTTCCTTTCTTCTTTTCTAGAAGAAGGTGTCTTACCATTCTCTCTCCCATCAATTGACCGGCCTCATAGCGATTAAATTCATCAGAGTCGTTCCCCATGATGAAAGCAAAATCCGCTTCTTTAAGTGGTGCATGAATCTTTACTGGACAAGTAAATCCACGATTCAAACTAGGTACAGGCTTTTCTTTTACGTTTCTGAAAACGAAGGTTTCCTTCTCATTTTTCAAATGAAGGATTCCATTTTCAATCTGCGGCTGCCCTTCTTTGCCTGCAAGATCAAGCTTTATCTCTTTACCATCTTTTCCAAGGAGCCCAAGACCAAGTGGCATATGATAAGGCTTTTTATGATCCTGACCAGGAGTTGGAGGACAACTTTGCTCAACAGTCATTGTCAGAGTTTCATCCTTTTCATTCCAGTCGTAATGGAAATTAAGCTCTGGCGTTCCAGACTGTTTGTACCAAAGTTTGAATTGCTCTAGATCGTAATTGCCATTAGCAATGCTCATGGCGTGGACAAAGTCCTCAGTGGTAACGGCCATTCCGTCATAAAGTTCGAAGTATTTATCCATCCCTCGTCTAAAACCATCTTTTCCAAGCATGGTATGGATCATACGAATAACTTCAGCTCCTTTCTCATAAATGGTTAGAGTGTAGAAATTGTTGATCTCCATATAGCTTTCTGGTTTGATCGGATGAGATGTTGGACCAGCGTCTTCAACAAATTGATACTGTCTCAAGCGTTGAACATCTTCGATTCTTTTCACACCACGAGAGTTCATATCTGCTGAAAATTCCTGATCTCTAAAAACAGTCAAACCTTCTTTCAAAGTTAGCTGGAACCAGTCACGACAAGTGATTCTGTTCCCAGTCCAGTTGTGAAAATACTCATGACCAATAACTGCCTCAATTCCCAAGAAGTCATGGTCTGTAGCCGTTTTTGGGTTGGCCAGCACATAGGCGGAATTGAAAACATTCAATCCTTTGTTTTCCATAGCTCCCATGTTGAAACTATCAACAGCGACGATCATGTAAATATCAAGGTCATATTCTAGTCCATATGTGTCTTCATCCCACTTCATTGAATTTTTCAAAGACTCCATTGCATGACCACATTTGGACTCATTCCCTTTGTCACAGTAAATACGAAGATCAATCTCTCTTCCATTCATGGTGGTAAAAGAATCTTTGACCTCCCCTAGATCACCAGCAACCAGGGCGTACAAGTAGGCAGGCTTCGGGAACGGGTCCTCCCATTCCATCCAGTGCTTTCCACCGTCTAGATCGCCACTTCCAATGGGGTTACCGTTAGAAAGAAGAATAGGATTGGTGGCCTTATCGGCAATAATCTTTGTCTTGAATTTCGCCATTACATCTGGACGATCAATATAGTAAGTGATTCTTCTGAATCCTTCCGGTTCGTTTTGAGTACAGTAGATGCCACCACTTCTGTAGAGACCATCGAGAGCTTTGTTGGCCTCAGGATTAATCTCTCCAATGATAGTCAATTCAAAATGACTTGGAACATCCTTTAACGTCAAAGTCTCATCTGTCAGTTCATAGTCAGTGATTTTTTGACCATCGATCAATACTTCAATCAACTTTTGCTGTTCACCATTTAAGACCAGAGGAGCAGCGGCTTCTCCTTGATGAACCACTTTCATCACATTGGTTACCTTGGTTTGGGTAACTTCGAGTTCAAAAGTCAGATGAACATCAGTTATGGTGTAGTCTGGTCTTTTGTAATCTTTCAGGTGAATTGTCGTTGGAGTAGCATTCTTGTACATTAAAACCTCTAAATATATTTTATTTTTACCAGTATAAAGATGCAGGCAGTTTAGCCTCTCTCACAAAAGAAGTCACCTAACTGCACTAAATCCTGTTAAACAAAGAAATTCTTATTTGGTTCGCTCAGACTTTGGAGTATCATAAGTAGTGGAAAGTTGTAGGAAGTAGGTCGTAGGAT
>SBGE01000251.1 GCA_006226755.1 Deltaproteobacteria bacterium
AAATCATGTTTTTAGTTTTTCACTATCAAGAAAAAGTATCTCAAGGACCAGAGTCGGGTCGATCCCACTTACCTATAAATAAGTCAGAAAGAAATTAAATATTCCAAGGAGGAATTTATGAAGGCACTAAAAATGATATCCCTACTGGTCGTGATGTTCATAGCAGCAGCATCAATTGCAGCTGAACCGATATCACAATTAGCTCCAATTGATCATGTCTACTCTCCTAAGGGATTTGACTCCAACGACAATGTCGAAGTGATCATCGAAGGTCACCTCCCCAATCTCTGCTGGAAATCTCCCAAAGCCGAAGTCATGATTTCTGGAAAAAACATTAACATCAATGTGAAAGCATTGAACTACGAAAACGACAATGTCTTCTGTGCTGAAGCCATTGTTCCTTACCTCCTACCAGTTGAAGTCGGTCTACTCGACAAAGGTAACTACCGAGTCTTCGTCAACGGAGTTGAAGATTCAGCGATGTTTATCGATGAATCAAGCAGCGACGCTGTTGATGACCATGTTTACGCCAACGTTGAATATATCGAAAGAGACCTAGGAAGCAGGATTGTTCAATTGAAAGGGTACAATCCATCTGAATGTTTCGTGTATGACAGAATGGAAATCTCAAACAATGGTCAAGATGTCTACTCTGTACTGCCCGTCATGGAACAAGTCAGCGATTTCTGTCCAATGAAGATGGTTCCCTTCAGCATTGATATGGAAGTACCAAAAGATCTCCAAGCTGAGAAAGTACTCCTTCATGTTCGTGCAATGGATGGTAAATCAGTGAATGCCCTATTCATCAACAAGTAGTCTGACTGAAAGAAGTCACACCACTTGTAAGACAATCCCAAGGGGGCGACAAAAGTCGCCCCTTTAATTTATCCAGTTAAATTTCTTCTAGATTTCCTGAAGCCAAAAACTCATTCTTGGCCAGAATATAAGACTTGTAATGATTTCCATACCCATCTCTTTCTTCAGGAGTAAGAGGGCGAACCACCTTAGCAGGGTTCCCCATAATGAGACTTCCTTCTGGGTATTCTTTTCCAGGAGGAACAACGGATCCACCAGCAACGACTGAGTTTTTTCTAATAAGAGCTCCATCCAAAATAAGAGCATCCATTCCTATCAAGCAATTATCTTCAACCGTGCAAGCATGCAAGGTTACCTTATGCCCAACAGTTACATTCGAACCGACAATACATGCTCGTTCTTCAATTACGTGAAGCATGGAGAGATCCTGAATATTGGTATTTTCTCCCACAATAATTTTGTTGATGTCTCCTCGAAGGACACAGCCAAACCAAATATTGGCGCTATCTGCAATCTCTACACGTCCGATGACATCTGCTGAAGGTGCGATAAAACAATCTTTTCCAATTTTTGGTTGTTCACCTTTGAACTTGTAAATAGGCATCTTTACTCCATAAAAAAAGCTCCGAAATTCGGAGCTCTTTTCTATTTTCAATTACCGGCGAACCGGAATGTCATTTTACTTGGCCCAAATTTTTGGAAGCTTTGAAATATAAGCTGCTAGATCAGCAAACTCTTGATTCTCAAGTTTCTTCAAATAAGGATCCATAACCTTGTTAACTCTAACTCCATCCTTCATAGCCTGAAGTTGAGTCACAATATACCAGTCATGTTGTCCACCAATAGCTGGAGCGTTTTGTGATTTTTTCCCTTCACCACTTTTTCCATGGCAAACTACACATTTCGCATAGAGATCATGTCCACGCTGAAGCTGTGGAGTAGTAAGCTCAACCAATGGTCCTGTTGCTTCAACTTCAACTTTCTCAACTTTAGGTGCATAAAGAGCTGCTTGCATTTTTTTAAGCTCTTCAATTTCTTTTACTTTATCAGCATGGGCCTTCTTGGCCTTTTCAAAATCAAATCTTTCGTTTTTAACTTCGATTGTTTGATATGTTCGCAAAGAATAAACAACAGCGAGACCTACAAACGTTAAAAGAAAAAATGTAAAACGACCCATTTTCAGAGCTCCACATCCATGGTCAGCAAGACCCTGGAATCATTAGGTTTTATATCGATATAGTTTCAAAAGTATAGGTTAAGCACCTTCATTTGGCAACTGACTGAGCTTCTCCATCAACTCTTCAACGCTTTTCACTTCAATCACTAATTCCAAGTGACCCTCACGTAAAAAACCTTCATCGTTGATGTGATGAAAATGTTTAAGCAGGTAGTCATAAAATCCATTTTCATTGAGAAGATATATGGGCTTGGCATGGTACTTCAGCTGGGCCCAGGTCAAGATTTCACAAAGCTCATCCAATGTTCCAAAGCCTCCAGGCAAAGCAACAAAGGCATCAGAAAGATCATACATCTTCTGCTTTCTCTCGTGCATAGAGTCAACAACTAAGAGATCGGTGAGATTATCGTGTGCGACTTCCCACTTAACTAAACTCTCTGGAATCACTCCCCAAACTTTACCTCCGCCAGCAAGGCAGGCATCGGCCACAGCCGCCATGACTCCGACAGAGGCCCCGCCATAAACCAGTCCTATTTGATTTTTTTGGAGAGATTCTCCTAAATTTTTTGCTGATTCAATATAGTGCTCACCTTTTCCAGGTGCAGAACCACAAAAGACACATA
>SBGE01000102.1 GCA_006226755.1 Deltaproteobacteria bacterium
AAAAGAGACGCCTAGAACCAAGCATGTGTGACAGAGGCCTTTGCTGCTGTTCGAAATATGAAGGCCAATCGAAATGATATCGCTAAATGGATGAATGTTCTTACTCAAGGTGGAACCAGAGAAGGGATGTATCGAGCATTGGTTTTGGATTCCACATATGCCGGTCTTGAAAATTACCCCAATCCTCTTAATGATGCTCTCATAAATTTTTCGATCGAGTACTACACGACTTACGTTGGTAGAAGTATCAAAAAAGAATCACTTGAGAGCATCAACTTTTATACATTGAAGAGATTAACAACAGAGAGAACTTTGGAAGTCATCGATGAACTTAAGAAAAACAAAGAAGACCTTCATAAATGGTATGCTGTGTTTAGTGGTGATCTCGCCAAGAGGTATCCTGAAATCTGGCAAAATAAAGTAAGAAAAGAGACAAATAAAAGATTTCATCTCAATTGGGCCAAGCAGGCACCATCACAACATTTAAAGTCAGAAGTTATCATCAAGCTTCATAAAACGCTTAATTATCTGATGAGATAAAGAAAGGGTCTTCCATACCGGTAAGACCTTTTAATAATCTTTCTACTCCAAGAGCAATTCCAGATGGAGAATCGAGTCCTTTTTCGAGAGACTGATAAAGAAGTTTGGCTTCAGGAAGATTATAACCGTATAGTTCTTTCTTTTCTTTCGCTTGAGCCTCGAAGCGCTTTTTTTGTTCACTGAGATCGCAAAGTTCATGAAAACAATTACAAAGTTCAAGTCCTTCAAGATAGATCTCAAATCTCTCGCAAACTCTGGAATCTTTTTCGCTAATTTTAGAAAGAGCGGCTAATTGATAGGGCCATTCATAAAGAAGAAGCTTGGGATATTTTTTGAGTTCAGGTTCTATTTTGTTTAGAAAGATTAAGAAAAACAGATCATCAAAACTGAGTTCTTCTTTTGGAAGAGGGATGCCTTCACCATTTTCTTCAATCCATGTTCGAAGGCTTTCAACTTCTAGATGTTCTAATATGTCTAAATCTAAAAACTCTTTAAAAATTTCCTGAACAGTTTTTCGAACCATGGGAGTTTTCATTTCACCTTTAACTTCAATTCCTGCTAGTTCAAGTTTTTGAACTGTATAATCAAGAAGACCTTCGCAATCATCCATTATGGCTTCATAGCTAGCTCGTGTTCGATACCATTCAAGCATAACAAATTGAGAGCGGTGATTCTCAGATGCTGGCTCATCCCTAAAGCAATAAGTGAGAGTGAAGATTTTCTCAAACCCTTCTGCCAGAAGATTTTTCATATGAAATTCTGGAGAGGTGTGAAGAAAACGATTAAGTTTTTTATCACCATGGACTTGGTATAAACCAAAAGGATGGATATGAGTTTCCATACCCGGGTTTGAAACCACTGGGGGAGTCATGACATCCATAAAATCCTGTTCACGGAAAAAATCTCTGATGACTTGCTGCAGGGTGAAGAGTGATTTCATGTTTTGGTTCATAACCGGTTTGTATCCAATTATTTGTTGCCTTGCAAGAACCAGTGTCAATTGATCTTTCGGGGGTCCCGTGTAATATGAGGGGACTAAATTTCAAGAGGTCTTTATGGATGCGTTAGTAGGTATTGTTCAATCGATTTATTCAGCAGCGGGACTTGGTTCTGCTACTGCCGGAGACGTTTGGGGTCTATTGGCGATTGTCTTCCTTTTGTTTTTCTCCGCTCTTAATCTTGTGGCCAAGGCCCCTGCTGAGAGACAAGAAAAAATTGAAGAACCTAAAGTAAAACCAGCTCCAGTTCCAGAAACCAAAGTTGAAACTCCTGCGCCTGCGCCAACACCTGTAAAGGAAGAGGTTTCCCCTTCGCCAGTTGTTGAGCCAGTCAAAGAGGAAGGACCTAGTTGGACAGAGCGTTTAAAAAAAGGTTTGGGCCAATCGCGTGAGAAAGTTTGGGGAAGACTCGGTTCCATATTTAATGGAAAAGCACTTGATGAAGACTCACTCGAAGAGCTCGAGGAATTACTTTATGGTGCTGATATTGGACCGAAAGCAACAGCGGAGCTTATTGATGCTGTAGAAGAGAAGGCCAAGTCTGGAGATTTCTCAGCCGATGATTTTAAAAAATTTCTTTTCACTTTTCTTCACGAAAAGATGGATCCCATTCAAAGCAGTGTGAACCCTGATCTATACCGATTTGATTCGGCCAAAAAAGGTCATACTAAAGTCATTATGGTTGTGGGAGTTAATGGAGCAGGTAAAACGACTACCATTGGGAAGTTAGCGACCAAACTTACTCGGCAAGGGGCCAAAGTTGTTGTCGGTGCTTGTGATACTTTTAGAGCAGCTGCAGTTGATCAGCTTCAGGTTTGGTGTGATCGAGCTGGTGCGACTATGATTCGTGCCAAAGAAGGATCGAACCCAAGTGGTGTGGGTTATGAAGCCTTCCAAGCAGCTCTTAATGAAAAAGCTGATTATTGTATTCTTGATACTGCTGGAAGATTGCACACCAAGGGCAATCTGATGGATGAGCTCAAGAAGTCGAAAGAGGTCCTAAAGAAGCTCGATGAGACGGCGCCTCATCAAATTCTTTTGGTGATTGATGCCATTACGGGACAGAATGCTATGAGACAGGCAGAAGAGTTCCACAAAACTTTGGAGCTAAGTGGCCTCATCTTTACAAAATGCGATGGGTCATCGAAAGCAGGCTCGGCAGTGGCCATTGTTCAGCAGCTCAATGTGCCGATTAGCTATATCGGTGTGGGAGAGGGCGTCGAAGATCTGGACGTTTTTAATCTGGATCAGTATCTGGGCGCACTTTTGGACGTAAATACCCAAGCTCTTAATTGACCAAAATTCCGCATTGATGTAGCCTAATACTTGATATGGAAAGTACTGGAAAAGATTTAGAATTTGACGTGTTGGGCTACCGAGTAAAACTTAGGCCTGATGCCGATGGCTCGAATGATTCGGCTGATAAAATTGTCGAACTTGTTCGAAAAGAAGCTCTGAAAATTCAGGAGTCAGCTCCTGGTCTAGATAAAGGTCAAGTGGCCATTCTCGTGGCACTGAAACTTGCATCAGAAAAAATTTCTCTTGAAGAAGACTTCAAAGAAAATCTCGAACAGCTTCAGCTTTCGGCTAGAGACGCTCTTCAATATATTGAAGAAGTTTCTCCGACAACAGTCTAATTCTATATTCCCCCAACAAGGCGGAGTACGTATTGTCTGCTGACAAGAGGGAGATAAGAAAACTCGTTCAAGAGACTTACTCTGGAATCAAAGAAGTCGAAAAGAAAGAGTTGGATCATCAACTGAGTTCTCGCGTTGTTGAGTTTCTAAGCGAACTGCAAAAGAAAAATTCTTTCCATTCTGACCATGTCCTTGGGGTTTATTCGCCGCTAGGTGATGAACCCGATTGGACAAAAGCTTTTGAGAATCATGATTTCTCACTTGGATTTCCTTATTGGACCGGTGAAGGAAAGATGGAATTCAAGAAAGCTTTGGTACACGAACTTGAGGCCGAAGAAAATTTTGGCGTGAAGATGGGAGAACCAATTGAAGCTCACCCAACTGTCACTCCAGCTCTTTTTTTGGTACCAGGTGTGGCCTTTTCCACCGACGGAGTCAGACTTGGTCGAGGTAAAGGGTATTACGATAGATATTTAGAAAACCATAATGGTTTAAAGATAGGACTTTGCTTCGAGTTTCAAATCCTTGAAGAGTTGCCACAGGAAGACCACGACGTATTAATGGATTACCTGGTGACTGAAAAAAGAGTGATTTGTTGCAAGAGCTTGGAATAAACAGGAGTAAAGATGGACACATCATTGATTTTGGCATCATTGCTCTTTTTGATCCTGGGAACAGGGGTTGGTTTTTTTGTACGTCATTTGGGAGCTCAAAAAGAACTCAAAGAAAGACAAGGAAAAGCTGACGAGATCATCGAAAAGGCAAAGAAAGATGCCAACGACATAAAGTACAAGGCTAGAAAAGAAGCCAAGGAAATTGTCGCTGAAGAGAAAAAAGATTTCGAAAAGGAAATGACGAAACGTCTCAACGACATCAAAGGTCAAGAGAAGGGCATCGCCACTAAAGAGGCTAAGCTAGAGACGAAAATCGAAGAGCACGACAGAATGATCAAGAACCTCGAATCGAAAGAAGAAGAGGTCAAGAATGCTCGTGTTCGTGTTGAATCAGAAATCGACAAGTACAAAAGACGTCAGGAAGAAATCGCGACAAGGTTGAGTGAGATTGCTTCAATGACTAAAGACGAAGCTAAAGCTGAACTTCTTTCTCGAATGGAAGAAGAGGTGAAAGTTGATTTTGCCAGAGAGCTTAAAAGACTTGAAGAAGAGCACAAATCAACAGCTGAGAAAGAAGCCAAAAAAGTTATTGGTACGGCCATTCAAAGATTTGCTGGAGAGTATGTTGCCGATACAACGATCGGAACAGTAGAGCTTCCCTCTGATGATTGGAAAGGTCGTTTGATTGGTCGTGAAGGTCGTAACATTCGTGCTTTCGAACAAATTTGTGGTGTCGACTTGATTATTGATGATACTCCGGAGGTTGTGGTTGTTTCTTCTTTCAACGTTGTGAGAAAAGAAATTGCCAGAAGAACGATCAATAAGTTGATTGCCGACGGTCGTATCCACCCGGCTAAGATTGAAGAATTCCATGACAAGACAAAATCTGAAATGGACAAGGAGCTTCTCGATCTAGGAGAAAAGGCTCAAATGGAAATCGGTGTTCACGGTATCCATCCAGAGGTTTTGAAACTTGTCGGGGCCTTGAACTTCAGAACTTCTTATACTCAAAACCAATATCAGCATGCTCTAGAAGCCGCATTCATTTGTGGATCAATGGCGGCTGAAATGGGACTTAATGTAAAGCAGGCTAGACGCGCCGGACTTCTCCACGATATTGGAAAAGTAATTGATGCTTCTGCTGAAGGTTCTCACGCTGTGATTGGTGCTGACTTCGCCAAAAAATATGGTGAAGCTCCAGATATCGTTCATGCTATTCGTGCTCACCACGATGATGAGAAACCGGAATCAGTACTTGCTCACTTGGTTGCAGCCGGGGATGCTCTTTCAGGAGCCAGACCAGGAGCAAGAAAGGCCATGATGGAGTCTTACGTTTCACGTTTGACTGACATCGAAGAAATCGTAAACAGCTTTGATGGAGTATCGAAGTCTTTTGCTATCTCTGGTGGTCGTGAAGTGAGAGTATTCGTTGAAAACGATAGAGTTGATGACGAACAAACTGTCATGCTCTCAAGGGATATTGCCAAGAAAATCGAAGAGGAAATGTCCTATCCTGGAACCATTAAGATCACCGTTGTTAGGGAGACCAAATCAGTCGGTGTTGCCAGGTAATTCGCTCTTAAAATTTGAACTCAACGTCAGTTTGAGAGAAAATAAAGAGGTCCGTATGGACCTCTTTTTTTTGGAGTGAATTTGGAAAAATACGCTTTAGTAACAGGATGTTCTTCAGGTCTCGGTTTTGAGATGGTTAATTGGTTGCTCGACGAAGGCTATGTGGTTTTTGGTGTGAGTCGCTCTGGTCTTGATATCAATAATGGAAATTATATCGATATTGTCTGTGACATTCGAGACGAAGATGAAGTCAGGGAAATGGTTGAGATGGTCAATCAGAATACTTATGGGCTTCATTTAATTATCAACAATGCCGGAATATTTGAGATGGCATCACTCAAAGAAACAACTAGTGAATCTTTTCTTGATCATTTACAGACAAATGTTCAGGGAACATTTCATGTGCTTAGGAGCATGGAAGATTTTCTCATTGAAAATGAAACTCACATCGTGACAATTTCCAGTGTTGCTTCAAAAAAAGGATTCGCCAATGTTTCAGCGTACTGTGCTAGTAAGTTTGCACTTAATGGATTGATTGAGTCAGTAAGAGAGGAGTGGAAAAGACTGGGAGTGAGATTCAGCACCCTCAAGCCCGGGGCAATCGATACACCTCTTTGGGATGGGGTTGAAGATTTCGACAGAGAAGAGATGATGACAATTGAAGACTTCATGCATGTCTTTTCAATGGTTGTCGATTCTCCTCCAACAATGCAGTTTCCTGAAATCAGTTTCATGCACAAGTCTGGGGTTCTCGAATGATGTCGAGAAAAGTTTTTGCAAGTTATCTCATTCCGCTGATCGTCGGCATGATTGCCATTGATCTTTTGAAATTTGGATTTCTTAATCAACTGTTTTTTATGATGGCTTTTTTTTGGCCTTTCACCATGCTCTATCCTGGATTGAGTGAAAAGGTTCAACAAAATAAATATCGATTTTCAGCCATGAGATTCTTTTTCTTTTTTGATTCACTCTTTGCAAGAATTGCGAAGCCCGAATCTCCTTTGGCTTTGCAGATTCTAACTCGTGGTCTTGCTCCTATCATTCTTTTAATGATTGCCAGATTTGGATCTGGCTCAGGGAATGCGCTTTTTATTTTTCTGGGTTTTGCATTATTTGAAATTTGTCATTACAGCGTTCAAAGAATATTTAAGGGAACTTTTCTTGAGCCTCGAACTTTTGCAAAAGCCGATCCTAATCAGATGGAAATGAAAAACATTCTTGATCCTGAACACTGGGTCGGTGAAGAATCTAAATCCGATCGAGATGAAAATTAAATTCTTCTAGATTTCTCGATCTTAAAAAATGACTTCTTGTAGTTTCCGCCTCATCAAAATCTTCAAAAAGATAACGTGAAAAAGATTTGAATCTTCCAAGAATGAACTCTTCCGTGGCCGGAGTGAATTCTTTATAGTTGGTTTCTAGAGCGTTGAAGTAATCGACGATTCTCTGCTTTCTTTCTTCTAGCAAAGTCGCCTCATTGATATTTGTTCCATAATCTTTATAAAGAGTCGCTAGCCAAGGAGTTTTCAGAGCACCTCTTCCAAGCATCACAGCATAACAACCAGTAACATCAAACATCGCCTCGACGTCTTCTGTCGTCCAAAGGTCTCCGTTTCCAATAACTGGTATTTCTAATCTTTCAACGGCACGTTTGATAAAACTCCAATCAGCCTTCCCTTTATAGAGTTGATCTCTTGTTCGACCATGAATTGTGAGTGAATCAACTCCGCTATTTTGAATGGTATCGAGGAGTTCATCGAAATTATCTGTGTTCTTGTAACCAATTCTTATTTTGACTGAAAAGTGGTGTTCAAAGTTTTTTCGAATATCACCTAGAATCCTTTTTAGCTCAACTAAATCTTCTAGGAGATAAGCACCACCTTTATGTGCATTTACTTTTTTTGAAGGACATCCAAGATTGAGATCTAAATGTTTCAATGGAAGTTTGCTGATCGTTTCAACTGCAAGTTGAGTGTTGGCCCTGGCGGTGGTGAGAATCTGATAACCTGTTTTTTCTAAAACATTTTGATTTGAAAAAACTCTGTGACCCAAATGTTCTATGTACCGAGACTCTGAGAGGTGTCCCTGTGAAGGGATTCTCAAAAAATCAGTATGATAATAGTCCCATTCTGGATAAAGATCTTTGATCGTCAGACGGTAAGTCTCATCGGTCACGCCTTCCATCGGCGCGAAGAGTAAAGATCCTTGTGGGTAAGGCATGGTCTTGGTCATGGCCCTGTTTTTAGACTAATTGTGTCAATGTGTCCACACTTCATTGTTGGTGGCAACTATGATAGCTAGAAGGCATGGAAATTGCGCTAGTTGTGGTAGTTAATGAAATTACTGAGACCTCTTGCCAGGTCTGGATGCAAAAAAGGTCGGAAGATGGACCTTTGGATGGCCTATGGGAATTTCCAGGTGGAAAAATAGAAGTTGGCGAGTCGGCCACAGAAGCTGCCATCAGAGAGTTTAAAGAAGAAACAGGTTTTACAATTTCAGAACCTGAACGAGTGAGACCATTAACAATAGTTTCTCATCGTTACCCAGATCGCAATGTGAACCTAAATGTCATGACCTGGTTTAAGCCAGGAGTTGAGATTGGTGGGGAAGGCAAGTGGCAAGAGCTGGATTTGGAGAGTGGAAAACTTCTTAATGGCGAAGAATTTCCTGAGGCCAATCAACTTATCCACAACAGACTTTGTGATTATATTAACAAACAGAAAAATTATCTGGATTACGTATGCTCGATGTAAAAAACGTTGTTGAATACTTTCTACTCTCTCTTCCTTTTGGGCTGACACTTTTCTCAGTGCTTGCCAGTTCTAAAATGACGGGAGTGGGTTTTATTAAACTTGTTTCATCTATTTGCTTTGTGGCGCTGGCCTTAGCCGCTGGAACTCATGCAGCTGTTGCTCATTGGAGTTCTCCTCAAGGAATCACTTATTTGATTTTGTTGACGCTGACGGGTTTGGTTTACGCTTTTCATAAAGACGAGCGTTCATGGTTTATGTGGTTGGTTTGGATCGCTCAGATTGTTCTTTATTGTTATCAGCTTCTGATGTTCCACAATTTTTATATGCCTATCGTTCTTTTCTTTTTGAGCTCTACTCTTTTGATGGGAGTCATTACCTATTCGATGGTCTTGGGTCATTGGTATTTGGTTGTTCCAAAATTGAGTGAGAAACCTTTGGCGGTTGGAATGCTCATCACTTGGATTGTTCTCGGACTCAAAATTATCTACGCTGCTTGGTTTGTTTTTGGAAATATGGAGTTTTTTGAAACAGGTACTACAAAAGGCGCAGGGTATATGTTCAACTGGGTTATGTTGACGATGCGTGTTGGATGGGGGTATCTGGTTATAGGTGTAATGAGTTGGTTTGGCTGGAGATTGATCAGAATGAGGTCAACTCAAAGTGCCACTGGAATCCTCTATGCCATGACTTTTTTTGTTTTGGCCGGGGAGCTGGTTTCAACTTATCTCTATTTTAAATATGGAATGAAAATATGATGGAAGTAACTCTGACTTGTGAAGAATGTGGTTCAGGCGTTCAACTTGCCCCAAAAGTGGCGACGACGGATGCTGAATGCCATGTCTGCCACCATCACCACCCTGTTGCCTTTACTTCGGCTGACGAGGAGGGGAAGCTTGAGACTTGCCCTTGCTGCCAAAGAAAAGATTTCTATAAGCAAAAGGATTTCAACCGCAAGATTGGTGTGATTCTTTTTGTCATTGCAGCGATCACTTCCATTTGGACATATGGGATCAGTTTTATTGTCCTTTATGTTTTTGACTTTATTTTGCACCGCTACCTTCCAGAGATTGCCATTTGCTACAAGTGCAATACAATCTTCAGGAATGTGGCAAATATCGATGAGCTTCATGGCTTTAACCATGAAATGAATGATAGAATCATCTATGCCGACCACGATTTTCAAGGAAAGCAACTCGAACATTAAGTCAAAGTGTTGAAAACACATACTAAACAATGTGTATTTTGAGTGATTCTTGATGTATAATAGATTGATTAAGCGTTCAACCTTACAAGGAAAGGACTTATAGAACCTCCGTCTGATAATTGTTTTTTGAAACTAATCAAAGAGCATCTTTTTAATATCCCACAAATTCATAACGAGGACTCGGTGGCATGGACCCGATGATGGCCGTTGAAGCGTTTTCCACTATGGAAGCCGTTTCGCTAATTGTCTGCTTTATTGCTTCGGGCTTTTTTTCTGGATCAGAAGCTGTTTTGATGTCTGTTGGCGTTGATCGCGCTAAGCAATTAATTGAAGAAGGTGGAGCCAAAGGTAATGCCTTCAAGTTCATGATTGAAAAACCTTCTGAAATGCTCACGACAATTCTTGTGGGGAATAACGTTGTAAATATCTGGGCCTCTGCCTTGACGACGACGATTGCGGCCCGAGTTTTTGCTAGTGATGCTGTTGGGATCTCAGTTGGGATCACCACCATCATCATTTTGATCTTTGGTGAGATTATTCCAAAAACTTTTGCCAGAACTCACGCTGAGAAGCTGAGCTATCCTGTCATTAGAATACTTCAGTTTATGTTTTATTGTTTGTTTCCGATCATCAAGCTTACGGTAGTGATTATTGAGACCGTGCTTGGAAAGAATGCTCAACTTACAGGTCGACTTGTGACAAAGGATGACCTCGAGTACATGATCAGTAAGGCTGAAAAAGAAAAGACCATGGACTCAAAGCAGCTCGACATGCTGAACTCCATTCTTGAATTTCCAAAAATCAAAGTAAAAGACATTATGATCCACCGTCAAAGGGTGAAGTACATTAATAAGCAGTCATCTCTTGAAGACATTCTAGAGTTGGTTCAAACTGATGTTCATAGTCGTTACCCTGTCTCTGATGGAGAGATTGATAATATTTTGGGATTTCTTCACGTTAAAGATCTGGCCTTTATTCAGGACAGAAAAAATTTCGACATTCAAAAGTATTTGAAGGAACCTTTCTTCGTTTATGAACACATGAAGATTCAAGCAGTGTTCGATCATATGAACCGTAAAAAAGTTCACCTGGCTCTGGTAAAGGATGAGAACGGATTGATCGTTGGGATTATCACACTTGAAGATATCATTGAAGAAATTCTTGGTGAAATTCAAGATGAGCACGATCATGATGAAGAAGATGTTAAGAAAGAATATGAAGAGATGGATCTTGAGCATGGGATCATTGTTGAAGGAATGACGACTCTGCGCGACCTTTATAATGATTACGATATCAAGATACCTCTCAACGATAACTATTCAACACTTGCGGGATTCATCCTCGACATGCTTGGAAACAACTTTCCTGAAGAAGGACAAATTATTGTTTGGGAAGGTCTGACGTTCGAGCTGGAGAAAGTCGATGATTACGAGATTCGAGAAGTTCGTATTCGTGATGTTGATGGTGAGAAGCATATCTTTTCTAAAAGTCGTGCCCATGAAGATGTCGACGATGAAGATGAAGATGAAAAGCCTTTGACCGGCTTCTCCAAGACCGAAGTTACTAAATAGTGTAACATTCCCTTATGAGTATTCACTTATCAGCAGTCACCATATTAGGAGTCTAAGTGGAAGATAAGATTTATCCCATTGCTGTTATCGGAGGAGGGGCCGCAGGAACCATGGCCGTTCTTCGTACTGTTCTTAATAACGATGAAACTCTTTTTTTTCCAGGTAATGGAAAAGACAAAAAGCGCTCTAGGGCTTTCTGGGTTAGGAAAGTTGAAAATATGCCGGGGCATCTTTCTTACAAGAAGGGTATTGAGGACCCTAACCTTGAGAGTTTGAAGTTTCTCGCGGAAGGCGAATTTAAGGATAAGTTCCATTGGCTGAAAGGTCGAGGAGTGGTCGAAATCAAAAAGCGTCCTAGTGGTGGTTTTACTTTGACCGATTCCAAAGGTGAGCAGTACACCGCTAGGTTTATTATCCTTGCAACTGGTGTTATGGATGTTCAACCTGAAATTGATGGTTCAATTGCTCCTATCCTTCCTTATGCCAATGTTCAGATTGTCGATTATTGTATTCGCTGTGATGGACATCACACCAAGGGAAAACACGTAAGTGTGATTGGACATCAAATGGATGCCCCTTGGGTTGGAGCTATTCTTCATGAACGTTATGACTGTCCCATTCATCTTTTGACCAATGGAAAAGAACCAGAGTTTGATGAAGACGGAAAGAAGTTGATCAAGGCCTACAACTTCAAGGTATCAACATCCCCAATCATTGGAGTTGAGGGCGATGATAAAAAGCTCGATCTCAAAGGTTTTCAACTCGCTGATGGAGAGTTCGTACAAACGGACTTTAGTTTTATTTCTCTTGGAATGATTGTTTACAATGAATTAGCTAAATCTCTTGGAGTCGATGTGGATGACAGGGGATTTGTCATAACCGATGCTAAGGGGCACACCAATATCGAAGGTGTCTACGCTGCAGGTGATTTAAGGGCCGGTGTAAAAAAGCAAATCTATACTGCTTGGGATACCGCTGTTGACAGTGCTGATCATATCAACGGAATTCTTCGAAGAGAAAAAAGAAACAAAGCTTACCAAGATTCTGATATTAAGATTTAAGCGCTTCGATCACAACATTGCCGTTCACTTTCGTGCGGCAAGAAAGGCGAATGGTTTTTCCTTTGACGTGATCCTCTCCATATTTTTGATTGTACTCTGCAATCAAGGCCTCAATGGTGTTTCTTTCAATGGCCGATGGAGGAGAGATATTCTCAACACCTTCAAGGATTTCAACGCGACATGATCCACAGGATCCGGCAAGGCATCCGTGTGGGAGTGTGCATCCCTGGCGATCGAGTCCATCGAACATCAACTCACCTTCATTTACTTCGAAGCTACGCTCCGTAGGAGTCGTGTTTTCGGCGGTTTGGGCATTTTTAACTGACACAGTGGGCATACTACTTTTATCCCCTAAGACTTAAGATTTCGGCGATTTTACGCGCACCTAAGTAAGTTTACCCTAACTTTCGTTAGTGTGCAGAAAAAGTTTCGGGAGGAATTCTAATGATTAGTTTTGAGCGACTCTACGCTGATGGACATGAGGAAGTGGTCTTTTTTTCTGACCCTTCATGTAATCTCAAGGCCATCGTAGCGATCCACAATACAGTTCTAGGCCCTGCGTTGGGTGGAACGAGAATGTGGACTTACAAAAATGAAGATGAGGCCATCGAAGACGTTCTCCGTCTTTCGAAAGGAATGACATACAAAGCTGCTGTTTCAGGGTTGAACCTTGGTGGTGGTAAAGCTGTGATCATCGGTGATCCAAACAAAGATAAATCTGAAGCCCTTTTTAGATCTTATGGAAGATTCCTTGAGTCTTTGAATGGAAGATATATTACTGCAGAAGATGTGAACATTGGCGTTGAAGATATCGAGCACGTGTTTACTGAAACTTCAAACGTCGTTGGTGTTGCCAAAATTCACGGTGGTTCTGGTGACCCATCTCCTTATACTGCCCTTGGTGTGTATAGAGGTATGGAAGCATCTTGTTTAAAAGTTTACGGCGATAGATCAGTCAGAGGAAAAGCAGTTGCTCTTCAAGGTTGTGGTGCTGTTGGAAGAAACCTTGGGCGTATCCTTAGTGAAAATGGTGCTAAAGTTTATTTTGCTGATATCAATGAAAACAACATCGCAAAATTTAAAGAGATCGTACCTGGTGCTCAACAAGTCAGCCCTGATGAAATCTATGATGTTGATTGTGACATCTATGCTCCTTGTGCTCTTGGTGCTTCTGTTAACGATGACACCATCGACAGACTCAAGTGTAAGATCATCGCTGGTGCTGCCAACAATCAGTTGAAAGAAGACAGACATGGTGTGATCTTGAGAGAGAAGGGAATTCTCTACGCTCCAGACTACCTGATCAATGCTGGTGGTTTGATGAACGTCTCTATCGAATTTGAAGGTTGGTCAGATGGTAAGGCCACAAGAATGGTCGACACCATTTATGATACAACTTTGAAAATTTTCAAGATCTCTGATGACCAGGATATTCCTGTTCATAAGGCGACTGATATCTTGGCCGAAAGCCGGATCGAATCAATCAAGAAAATCAAAGGGAAACATCTTGGTGGCGCTCTTGCTGCTCATAGATTTCCTGGAAGAAAGTCTCAACAATAAGCCTGATTCTCATTGCTTAATAAGAAAGCCCTACTCTTTGAGTAGGGCTTTTGCTTTTTGGAGCACTTGACTACAATTGCTCCGGTAAATGCTGCAGGGGGTATTATCAATAATTTTCAAAAGATAGAATAGAATGGTGAAAAATCTATGGACGCTTTTCACATTCATCGCCCTATTGGTGCTGACCTCTATGCAGGCCAGGGCCGAGATTGGTTTTGAAGATGCAACCAATCCTGAGTTTGCTGTTTCCGGACGAGCACTCGCTATGGGGAATGCATTTATTGCGAAGGTGGATGATCCTTCTTCAGTTTTTTATAATCCTGCTGGTCTTGGAACCATTCGAAAAACAACTTTTCACCTGAGTAATTTTCATGCTGAAACCAACAAGGGTTGGATGCAAGCAACGACTGGTGGAAAAGCTGGCGATGTCCCTTCAACTTTTCCAAAAGGTTTCAGTCTTGATGGAACAAGAGAAGTTCTTCTTGTGAATAGAAA
>SBGE01000005.1 GCA_006226755.1 Deltaproteobacteria bacterium
ATTTTCCATTTTGGTAGTGTCATGCCGTTGAAATTAGTAGATTTGACTTCGTCTGACAAAACGAATTTCGCTTGCCATTAAAAATTTTCTTTGCCATAAAATTATCTCATTCAGAAACGGAGAAAGAGATGTTCCCACACGAAGCCCAGGCCTTTATGGCAAAAGTTATGTTCTTCATTTTTGCTACAGCTTTGCTTTGTCTGTCCAAGGCCAACGCTCTTGAGGTTCTCGAACTCCTCAACTAGTTAGTTCAAGCTTCTGAAATTAAATTCAAATATTAGCTACGCTAATACAATGTATTAGTAAAAGTTATAGACACATCCTTTTCCTTTTGGTTACAATTTCCTCATCAATCAACCCGTAGCCTTAAGGAGCACACATGCCAACGATTGAAACCCGTAACAACGCCAAGATTGAATCTATCAACAGAATTAATCGTGAAATCGACATTCCTCTCGATCTCGAAGGCAATCCAATGAAAGTTAGTGACTTCTATGGAGAGAACCTCTTCAACGTCGCGACTTCAACCGACATTCCTGAAGTAGTCAGAAAAGAAATTATCGAAGTTACTTGTTCAGGGAAAAGAATTTCAAAAGATCATGCTGATGTTGTCGCCAATGCCGTTACGAAATGGGCAACTGAAAAAGGTGCAACTCACTTTTGTCACTGGTTCCAACCTTTGACAGGTGGAACAGCTGAAAAGCACGATGCTTTCCTTACTATTAAAGATGGAAGGCCAATAGAAAAACTTTCTGTCAGTCAGCTTCTTCAAGGTGAACCTGATGCTTCTTCTTTTCCTAACGGGGGAGCAAGATCCACATTTGAAGCCAGAGGATATACCTCGTGGGATTTGACGTCGCCAATGTTCATTACAGAGGGTCCTAACGGGAAGACTCTTTGTATTCCAACAGCATTCGTTTCTTATACGGGAGAAGCGCTAGACATCAAAACTCCACTTCTAAGATCTATTTCAAAACTATCTAAAGAAGCTACAAGATTTCTTAACTTGGTTGGAAGTCCTGATGTTACTCGTGTTGATACAACAATCGGCTGTGAGCAAGAATATTTTCTTATCGATAAAGATTTTTATTACGCCAGACCTGACCTTGTGATGACCGGGAGAACACTCATGGGGTCTTCTGCTGCTAAAAATCAACAGCTCGATGACCACTATTTCGGGAGAATTCCTGACAGAGTCATGGGATTCATGCAAGAGTTGGATCAAGAACTATACAGGCTAGGTATTCCAGCTAAGACAAGACACAACGAAGTTGCTCCTGGTCAGTACGAAATCGCTCCGATCTTCGACGTGGCCAACGTGGCCGCGGACCAAAACCAACTTTTGATGGCCACCATTAGAGCTGTTGCGGCCAAGCATGATTTCGTTGCTATCCTTCACGAAAAACCATTCGCAGGAATCAACGGTTCAGGTAAACACGTGAACTGGTCAATGTCCGATAGCAAAGGGAACAACCTACTTGAGCCAGGACAAAATCCACATCAAAACCTTCAGTTCCTTGCCACTGTTGCAATCGTAACTGAAGCAGTATTCAGACATGCTACTGCTCTTAGAATGGGTATTGCTTCAGCTGGTAACGATCACAGACTTGGGGCCAACGAAGCTCCTCCTTCAATTATTTCAGTTTTCCTAGGGCATACGATTGAGAAAATTTTCGATGCTATTAACCAAGGAAAAGAGTTTACTGGAAATGATGGAGATACTTTCCTTGAGACAGGAGCTCAGCAGCTTGCTCACTTGATGCTTGATAACACTGACAGAAACAGAACTTCACCATTTGCTTTCACAGGTAACAAATTTGAATTCAGAGCTGTTGGTTCTACTGCAGCAGTTGGATTCCCAGTATCTATCTTGAACGCAGCAGTCGCTGATGTTTACAAAGAAAGTGCTGACTTTGTTGAATCTGAAATCAAAGCTGGAGCTAGTGCTGATCAAGCTCTTATGAAACTTACTACCAAGTGGGTTAAAAATGCTTACAACGTCATCTTCAACGGTGATGGATATTCTGAAGAATGGGTGAAAGAAGCTGAGAAAAGGGGACTACCAAATCTTAGAAACTCTGCTGAGGCCCTTAAAGTTCTTAAGAACCCATCTGAATCAGCTTTCTTGACTGAGACAGGTGTTTACAAGAGATCAGAGCTTGATCTTCGTTACGAAGTTCTTGCGGAAAGATACAACACTCATAGAGAAATTGAATTCAAGACACTACTTGGATTGGTCAATCAATCAGTGATTCCTTCAGCGATTGATTACAAGCAACAACTAGGTGAAGTTATTGCCAGACAAAAATCGATTAATCTTGAGTGTTCTGTTGAAACTGAAATCTACAAGAAGCTTAACTTTGCTATGGAATCTCTCTACGCGAACGTTTGTAACCTAACGACTGCTATTCAAGGTCTGAAAGGAACTACTGAAGAGATTTCTGATAGAATTGCCAATGACCTCTTTCCACAGTCTGAAGTTATTGCCAATTTCTGTGCAGAGATTGAGTCGATTATTCCTGATGATCTTTGGACGCTTCCAAAATTCCAGGAAATGCTTTTCTTACGTTAATTTCAAAAAATCATTTTTGAATAAGGAAGGGCCTCCTTTT
>SBGE01000295.1 GCA_006226755.1 Deltaproteobacteria bacterium
TTGGAAGGCCTATTGTGAGCAAAATTCTCTCGCTGTTGAGGTCGATTTCACTTTAGATAAAGCCAAGCTAAAAGATCCAAATAATTTTAAAAGAGTTATGTACAGAGAATTGGCCAATAATCTAGTCCTTCTAGCCAAACTCTCCCCTTCTGATAATTTAGAAAGAACTGATTATGTAAGAGTCAGACTGAAGCATAAAGATCTAACGATCAATGCCCTCTCTCAAGGCAGACATGTTGCTAAATTTCAAACACTGACGACACCTGAAATGATCGCTCAACATCTTCAGGCAACGGTTACAGTACAAGAAGTTCCTGCTCAGAAATGAACTAGAAAAGATTTTGGACTTGAACCAACTTTAAGTTTTATCCCTTCAAAATTAATTTCATATAAAGTTGAATGGAGATACATTCTATCTGAAGCCTCTCCTCCATAAAGTACATCTCCAAGAATGGGGTGCCCGAGATGAGAAAGTTGTGCACGTATTTGATGTCGTAGCCCTGTTTTCAAATCAACTTTTAAAAGAGATATGTTTTTTTCAGGATTGTAATTAAGTTTCTCAACTTTCATTTCTCCAACGTCTCCTTGAACACTATAAACCATTTTTTTCCCTTTTTTCCCAAATGGTTTAAGTGGAATGGAAATATCAGTAGGTTGATTAAAATCGCCATGAACGATTGCCGTGTACCTTTTCAAAGACACAGCTTCAAGACGATTTGAAAACAAGTTCTCACGATTTTTTTCTGATTTGCAATAAATCAATACACCACTGGTTTCATAGTCCAGTCTAAACAGTAAGCCTCTATCATAATTCTCTTGATTAACTACGAGATAACATCCCTTACCTACACTTCGAAGAAAGCTCAAACAATTATCAGATTCGTCATAGCGAAGTGGATGAGAATGAACTCCGGCAGGCTTATCAAAGACAATAAAGTGATCATCCTCATGTAAAATCTTTATCGTTGATCCTGAATAAACGGGATTGATGTGATTTTTCATCAACACATCAATTGGAATCTCAACTTGTATCTGACCAGAGAGATTCAACTGTTTCACATTAAGGTAATTTTTCATCCAGGATTTGGGGATGTTCATGCTAGAGAGAACATCCTCCAATCTTTGATTTCTTTCGATAGGGCAAATAAATGATGAAGTCAGCTCTCTATCTTGGCTGGACTTTGTGTCCTTCACTTCTCAAATCTCTTTTACGAAGCATGAATTCCACTCTTCGACTTTCTTTATCAATCAGGTCCTGACTTCTATTTGGAAGTTTTACAGGAGCTGTATCTCCATAAAAGACTGTTACAACTCGATCAGGTCTAACACCTCTTTTTATGAGACTCCTAGCAACTGCAGCGGCCCTGGAAGCAGATAGCTCAAATGCATCCTTTGTTCCATCGAGACTGGTCTCACCTCTACTGGAGTGACCTTCAACATAGACAGTCCAAGTTTTCTCTTTAAGCATTTTGACCATCTTTTCATAGACTTCAACTGTAATCTGAGTCGGCTTGATTCCACCCTTCTCAAAATATATTTTGTCTTTTACTCGAACTTGAATACCTTCCGGCATCTCAAAGACATCCACAGAATCAGAAAGCTCATTTTGATAAAGATCATTTTTCATCTGAGTCAGATCTTCATCACTTTCTCGATTGATCTCATGCTTATCAAGCATTCCTTCCATCGTCATAAAATCAATTGGAAATGGTTGAACTGGAAGTTCAGCATCAATCATTGTTGGAGCATCATCAGGAGACTTACCTCTTTGAATGGTTTCACCGTGCTTAAGAACGTTTCCACCAAAGGCATTTCGAATAGAACCAAGAGCTGCTTCATACTTGGCAGACTCTGTCTTCGCAAAAGACAGGAGAAGAACGAAGAATGTCAGAAGAAGAGTAACAAGATCCGAGAAGGTCGCCATCCAACCGGGTAACCCGGGAACGCACTCTTCGCACTTTACTTCTTCTTCAATCGCGCCGGCATCTTCATCAGCCATGATTCACAACCTTTAAGATTCTAATATTAATCTTCACCACCACCATCAGCTTGCTCACGCAATGCTGGAGGTAGGAATGCACTTAGTTTTTCTTTAATCAATCGCGGGTTTTCTCCAGCTACAATCCCTAGAGTGCCAGCAATAATGATATTCATCTTGATAACTTCAAGCTTTGATCTATGGGCAAGTTTATTCTTGAAAGGTCCACAGACAATGTTGGCAATACAAGCACCATAGAACGTCGTCAAAAGGGCAACGGCCATGGCTGGACCGATGGCTGCCTGATCTGAAAGGTTCCCAAGCATGATCACTAGACCAATCAGGGTCCCAATCATTCCGAAAGCAGGACCGTCAGCGGCCATACCATCCATCACATCAACACCAATTTTATGTCTCTCTTCCATGGCATCAATTTCCATTTTGAGAATTGAGTTGATAACTTCAGGTGGTCTGTTATCTGCGGCCAATGTCATGGCCTTCTTTAGAAATGGATCTTCAATGGGCACTTTTTCAAGAGCAAATACTGATTCACGTCTTGCTGTTTCAGCAAGGTTTCCAATTTCGTCAATTGTCTCTTTTGGATCGGCCGGATCAAAAAAGATAGTCTT
>SBGE01000163.1 GCA_006226755.1 Deltaproteobacteria bacterium
GCGAACATCTTTGCTACAATTTCTGGTGGTATTGATGCTCTATGGGGACAACTTCACGGTGGAGCAAACCAAGCGGTTCTTGAGATGCTTGAGCAAATAAAACAAGCTGGTGGAGATCACAAAAAATTCATCGCTAAGGCGAAAGACAAAAACGATAGTTTCAGACTTATGGGATTTGGTCACAGAGTTTATAAAAACTTTGATCCAAGAGCGAACATCATCAAAAAAGCATGTGATACCGTTCTCGATAAGCTTGGAGTGAACGATCCTCTTCTTGATATCGCCAAAGGTCTTGAGTACGAAGCGCTTAACGATGATTACTTCAAGGAAAGAAACCTGTATCCAAACGTAGATTTCTATTCAGGAATCATCTACAAGGCACTTGGAATTCCAACTAATATGTTTACTGCCATGTTTGTTCTCGGACGTCTTCCAGGTTGGCTTGCTCAATGGAAAGAAATGAGAGAAGACACTGATACAAGAATTGCGAGACCTCGTCAGGTGTACGTTGGTTCTTCTACTCGTAACTACGTTTCAATCGATAAAAGATAATATGATCATCCAGAAGAGGGACTGAAAGTCCCTCTTCCTATCAAATGAATCCATTAAACTACGATAAAATTCTTGAAAACCTACTTGTCCCTCTGAAAGAGAGCCAAATCGTAGCTGAGCTTAAAAAGATTTCTCAAAACTTTACATCCAAAAGAGAAAAAATTGGTGAGTATGTTGAATCCAAAGAAATGGTTTCTGCCTATTCTTGCTTTTATCTCCCCACCAATATGGTGAAGTTTAAATTTCTCATGGATCAGTTACCAGAATCACTTCGCGAGAGAATTGGAGAGTTAGATTTTTTAGATATTGGAACGGGGCCTGGAACATATCTTCTCGCTCACCAAAATTACTTTGAAACAGATAACAAACTTTTTGGAGTTGATTCTTCAAGTCTTATGATTGATCAGGCAAAAAAATTCTTGGGCGATCGCGCTCAATTCTCATTTGGACTACCTCCTGATTTTTCTAAGGGAACATTATTTTTTGGAAACTCTCTGAATGAGATGAAACTTGATAAAGCAATTGATATGGTTTCAAAAACCAGCCCTGAGATTATTCTTTTGATTGAACCAGGAACCAAACATAGTTTCGCACTGATTTCAGAATTTAGGAAATCGATGATTGAAAAAGGTTATGGAGTTGTTTTCCCTTGTCCCGCTCCAAAAAAGAATTGTCCTGTATCTGGAGAAGAGTGGTGTCACCAAGTTCTTAGAACAGTTCATGAGCCCGAAGTGGAGCGACTTTCGCAGCTTATCTCTCTTGATAGAAAGATCATGCCGATGATTGCCCATTGCTATTTAAAAAATCATGAAGGGAAAAACCATCGTGCACTTTTTTATCGTTTTCTAAAAGAAACCAAACACAGCTTTGATTGGCAGGTTTGCCTCGAAAAAAATGAAAAGCTTGTCACTTTTGAAATTCCCAAAAGAGGGATGAGCAAAAAAGAGATGAAAGAATTTTCATCAAAGAATGTTGGAGAAGCTTTTGATTATGTTGTTGAAAAAGAGCTAGGTCCAGATAAGTTTAGAATCACTCTTAAATAAAAAAGCCCGCATCTGCGGGCTTCTTATACAAAAATTTCTTTTGGAAATTATTTTTTGGCTTACTTCTTCTTTGACATGTAAGCAGAACCGAATTTCTTTTTGAATTTTTCGATACGTCCTTCGGTGTCGAGAACTTTTTGCTTACCTGTATAGAATGGGTGTGAAGCAGAAGAAATATCAAGTTTGATAAGCGGATATTCGTTTCCGTCTTCCCACTTAATTGATTGATCTTTTGGAGCTTTCATTGTCGATCTAGATTTGAACGCAAATCCTGTCGACACGTCTTGGAATACAACTTCGTTGTAATCTGGGTGGATACCTTGTTTCATAATAGACCTCTCATCGGTCATTGCTTGTTACAATGACGGGTTTTAATATTTAAGTTTCGCTAATTTAGGACCTCTAGCAGGAGCTGTCAAGGAATCGGGGCAATAATTAGTGGGCTGCGCAAGATCCACAACCACCATCATCACTACTTTTCCCTTGTTCTAGATCGACAAATTCCCAGTGACCATATTGGCTATTAATTTTTGTGACGGCCTGTGGGAGAGACTCAAATCCGGCCTGAAATTTTTCGTTATCGTCTTCGTCTGTGACTGTCAGAGTGTAGAGGATTTGCACCTCGTCCCCTCGGTTCTCACCAGAAAGTGAAATGAAAGCCTTTAATTTCGAAGACTTATAGTAAGTAAAATTCCAGTTCTCTTGGTTGATCGCCATAGTCAATTTTTACCAATTTAGTATTGCCAGCACAAGGGAGATTTAGTAAGTTGTTGTATCTCAGTTCGACCACAAATTGAAGTTAAAAGACGGAGGCTGTCGTGGCTAAGAAAGGACCTAGAGTAATCGTTACTCTTGAATGTACAGAAGCTAGAAAAGAAGGAAAATCTCCTTCACGTTATACAACTACTAAAAATAAGAAGAACACTCCTGATCGTTTGGAACTTAAAAAGTACAATCCATTCCTCAGAAGACATACTGTTCACAAAGAAATTAAATAATTTTTAATTAAG
>SBGE01000051.1 GCA_006226755.1 Deltaproteobacteria bacterium
GGGCTTACAAAATCGAAAACTCTCTATATCCTTCCTCTCGGTTCGTTTATTTTTGCAACACTTCCCTTATTGATTAAAAAATTTGGAATAACAAATTTAGTTCTTCAAATTGAAGTCTTTTTGGGGACAGCTATAATTTTTGCGAGATCACTTTCAACGGGAGGGTTGAATTCTCCCGTCATTTTTTGGTTAGCAGCGATTCCTATGGTAGCCTCTGTAACTTCTGTCAGGTCTGGAATTGCTTGGACCTTTGTAAGTACCGTTTTAGTCTTTATAGTCTGGTTGGCTCCGGTATTGGGCCTTCCCATCAACACATACCCTATACATCCTGCAGTTAATGCAGCAGTACTTAGTATTCTTCTAATGGTTCTTGGAACTTTCAGTATTATTTATGAAAGTCAAAGGGCTAGAAATGAAGAGATTATCAGAAGGACCGAAAAAGAGCTTTCTGCCAGTAAGAAATTGGCCTCACTTGGCAACCTTTCTGGTGGAATTGCACATGAAATCAATAATCCTCTGGCCATCGCTGTCGGTAGAGTAGGCATGCTAAAAAAGTACTATGAGAGAGGAGAGCTCGACGATGAAAAAATGAAAAAAAGTATTGAAAGCATAAGCAATAATATGGATCGAATTAGAAGTATTGTTGATGCAATGAGAACTTTCTCAAAAGAAGATTATACGGCGGAGTTTTCTGAGGTGAACTTATCTGATGTGGTAGATATGACTATCGAGATTTGTCGTCTAGAAATAGAGTGGGACAATGTCAGAGTCGAGAACTTTCTGGTTGGAAAAAATGTCCCCCAAATTCATGCCAATCCAGGATTAATCGAGAGGGTTTTCATTAATCTTTTTAAGAACGCCTATCAAGAAATTCATACACAGACAGATCCTTGGATAAAAATTGAAAGAATTGATATTGATAATCCAGATCATTTAGTTATTTCTGTAACTGATTCGGGACAGGGTATGACTGAAGAGCTGGCAGAACAAATTATGGATCCATTTTTTACTACGAAGGAGATTGGCAAAGGAACTGGTTTGGGACTTAGTTTATGTTTCAACATCATGAGGATGCACGGAGGTCATCTCAAGGTGAACTCATCATCCAATTACACCCAATTCTTCCTCTCGTTTCCTCTTGTTTAGAGTACTCACGAAAGTCGGCGTTTTTCTTTGGCAGCGGAAAGACAGCAATCATTAATTTCAAAGCCTTAGGTTTTCTAGTAGAAAAATCAACCAGTTGAATTTTAATGGATTTCTTCTTGATGGCATTCTGGACGTCTATGGCCAAATTAAAATTGAAAATTCAGGGCTACAAAAAAACCACACACTTTATTGAAAGGCAAAGTCAGCGAAAGGTTACTGACAAGCAAGTTGAGAAAGCACTAAAGAAGGGAAGTCCTAGTGAAAACGAGGATGGCTATATTATCTATCGCCTAGCCGAATTCACAGTCGTCACAGATCCTATCTCAAAAAGTTTGGTTACAGTCCATGCCGAGGGGCATGAGCTAAAAAACCCAAAAGTCATTTCTTTGGATGTCGCAAGAAGCATCAAGGCAGAAATTGATTCTTTTGAAGAGTCTTATGGGAAATCTATCACCAATGATTTCTATATGGAAATGCATCGTGAACGAGTAAAAGTCATGGAAGATGTTGAGGAAGAAAAAGAAGAAGGTGATGTGATTTCTCTCGAGGATTATTTGAAAAAATCCGCCTGATTATTCATCTACTTTTGTTAAAGGAAAAAACTGCATATTGAACTGGTAGACCTCTTCTCCAGGATTACCTTCTATGAGCTTAGAAAAATTGATTTGAAATTCACGAATCAATTTTTTAGCTTCATCCACTTTTTCTTTTTTTACACTAAGAGTTGTTGAGGTAAATGCCCTTTGAGCAATAGGCAGTTCGAATGCTGCCTTGGTGAGATCTGTGACCTCCTCGTGAAAAGTGCGGGCCTGAGATTTTGTAAATCCGTCACTCGGTTTGATCACCTGGCTTGTCGCCCTAAGATTTTGATTTGAACCTCTCTCGAGAATTCCAAATTTGATAAGCTTGTCTAGAATGGCCCCTGCTTCTTGTGGAGTGACTTTGTTTCCAAGTCTTTCACTAATCCAAAAGGTGTCTTCCTTAAATCCCTTCATTTGGGTTAATTCTCTAATGGCAAAAGCTCTCCAATCAAAGAAAAGCGGTTTTTCTTCATCTGGCTTGTCGAGGCCTTTTTGCTCTATAAGAAGGATTGTTAGAGTGGGATCATCTTTTGTTTGCTTTTGAATTTTGATCAATTCATGAAAATATGATGCCTGCGTATCATCAAATTTAAAGTACTCACAAAAGGTATCAGCTAGTTTTTTTGAAGGGTGACGTTTGCCTTTCATGATCATGGAAAGGGTCGAAGCCCCGTTCAGATCAAGATCTTTTGCCCACATTCCATATGACCAATAGGGATTTTGGCGCTTTTTATACAAGATGAAATCTCTTAGGAAATCACGATAGTTCTTATACTCTTGAATATCAGGCATTTTTGCTTCCATTATCAATAGCTTAACATGTTCACAATTTCTGTGAAGGGGTGTTCACTCTTGCCGTGAATGAAGTTCACTTTTTTTGTGAAGGGGCGTTCACAAATAGAGTGAAGGAAAACTGAGTGTAATAGTCGGAAACACCTTGAAGTTTAGGCCAGGATTTTCTAAAAGTAGCACAGCAAAATGGAGAACAACATGTTCAAGAAGTTAACGATGATCTTAGCTGTAGTGATGATGTTTGGGAGTGCTTCCCAAGCTCATGCATACGCTGCTGCTTATGCCAGAACTGCAGTCATCGATGACAAGGACACTCAAGTGGTTTACTACCCAACGAATGTCGATAATATCGAACTTGTTAATGATGATATGAGAAATTTCATCTCTTCAATGGTCTTCAATAGCTGTAAAGGACAGTTCAAGGACGTTGATTCTCTGACTGTTCGAGGTGTAATGGTTGATAAGCACTCAACAAATCCAGAAACTCTTTCAACTCTAGTCAGAATTGGAATTGAGGTTAAATGGAAGGCTGAGCTGAAGAAAGACCATGATGTAATTAGTATGTCTATAGTTCAAGAAGACGACTTCGTTATGAACTATCAAGATATATCTCTCGTTTCCCTAGGTTCCACTACTGGAATCACCTGTCGCTAAAACTGCTAAAGAAAGCGCCCACCGCCAGGGCGCTTTTTTTTTCCTTTTTTTCACATTCATTCACTTTTTTTGCCACAATCTATCGTCTGGTGTAGAAAATCTTGGTAGCAGGAGAATGTAATGACAAGTTTAAATTTTTTTACAGGTAAGTCTGTGATGATAACTGGGGCTGCCTCTGGATTGGGGCGAGAGCTTGCCAGACAACTTTCTCCTTATGCTGAAAGATTGATTCTTCTAGATTTGAATCAAGACGGCTTATCTGAAACAGCTGATATCTGTCGAGCCAAGGGAAGCTATATTGCAACCTACAAGGCTGATCTTTTGTCAGATAATCCATTAGCAGAAGTCATTGAGAAAGAAGAGTGCCCAGATGTTATTGTCGCCAATGCTGGAGTTGGTGGAGTGAATCCCGCTCGTTTTTTTGATGAAGGAATTGATGCCAGAATAATGGGGATCAATTATTTTGGAGTAGTCAAAACTGTCTCACCCTATCTTAAAAAAATGTGTGAAAGAGGAAGTGGTTATATCGTAGGAATTTCATCTCTTGCAAGTATTAGAGGCTTGCCTGGAGCTTGTAGTTATTCTGCATCAAAGGCCGCGCTTAATAACTTTTTGGAGAGCCTTAGGCTAGATGTTGCACCATATGGAGTGAAGGTCATAACAGTACTCCCTGGATTTCTAGAAACTCCAATGGCCAATCATAATGAATTTGAGATGCCTTTCAAGGTGACAGTAGAAAGATCAGCACAGCATGTTCTTAAGGCGATTATCAAAAACAAAAAACGATATGCTTTCCCATGGATCATGGGCTTCTTGAGCTTGTTCAATAAATTTATGCCTGTATTTATTTATGACAAAATCCTGCCCCTTGTGTCGGGACAGGATAAGGATATGAAACCAAAAATTTTCTAAAACTTACTTGATGACAAGGTTGACGATTTTCTTGGGAACAACAATGAGTTTCGCAAGATTTTTTCCGTTTAGTAATGCCTTGGTTCTTTCATCTTCCATTACAGCTTTTTCTATTTCTGCTTTGCCGTAATCGACAGGTAGATCGAGGACAAATTTAAGTTTTCCATTCACTGAAACAGGGCAATTCCAATTTGATTCAACCAAGTATTTTTCATCATGGGTTGGAAAATCCGCCAATGTGACTGTCGTCGTGTGTCCCAACAAGCTCCAGAGTTCTTCTGCAATATGAGGTGCAAAAGGGCAGAGCATGACAACGAATTTCTCCAATATCTCTCTCTTGTTACACTTGAGATCAGAAAGTTCGTTCACACAAATCATCATCGCAGAGATGGCAGTGTTAAAATCAAAGTTTTGGATGTCTCCATCAACTTTTTTGATACATTTATGAAGTGATTTCAGTTCATCAGCTGTCGCTGTTTCGTCGACAACATTGAACTGGTCATCTCTATTATAAAGTCTCCACACTTTGAGTAAGAATCGATAAATCCCTTCGATACCAGATGTATTCCAAGGTTTTGATTGTTGAATTGGTCCAAGGAACATTTCATATAGTCTAAAGGTGTCTGTTCCATATTTGGCTATGACATCATCAGGGTTCACAACATTGAATAAAGACTTTGACATCTTTTCATTGGCATAACCGCAGACATACTTTCCATCTTCAAGAATAAACTCAGCGTCTTTGAAATCTGGTCTCCATTTTTTGAAGGCCTCAGTATCGAGAATGTCATTTTCAACAATATTCACATCAACATGAAGAGTTGACGTCTCATATTTGTCTTTAAGACCAAGAGAGACGAACTGATTTGTACCTTTGACTCTGTAGACCAAGTTGGATCGACCTTGAATCATTCCCTGGTTGACCAATTTCTTAAATGGTTCATCTTTGCAAACGTATCCCAAGTCATAAAGAAACTTGTTCCAAAATCTTGAATATATCAAGTGACCAGTTGCGTGCTCCGTACCTCCAATATAGAGGTCGACATCTTGCCAATATTCGTTGGCCTCTTTTGAGACAAGACCTTTGTCATTATGCGGATCCATATAGCGAAGATAGTATGCACTTGAACCAGCAAAGCCAGGCATTGTTGAAAGTTCGATAGGGTAGCCATCTTTAGTCGTCCAATTTTTGGCTCGTCCAAGTGGTGGTTCACCAGTTTCTGTCGGTTTGAATGCATCTACTTCAGGAAGCCTTAATGGAAGATCGCTTTCATCGAGGGGTTTTGGGATTCCGTCTTTGAAATAAATTGGGAATGGTTCACCCCAGTATCTTTGTCTGGCAAAAATAGCATCTCTAAGTCTGAAGTTTACTTTTCTCGAACCTAGTCCACGGCTGTCGATTTCAGCGATGATTTTGGGGATGGCATCTTTCACATCTAGCCCGTTAATCAGATCGCTGTTAACAAGTTTTCCAGATTTGGCATCGTGACTGGCCTCTTGAACATCTCCTCCAGCAACAACTTCAACTATAGGAATATTGAAATGCTTGGCAAAGGCCCAATCTCTCTCGTCATGGGCAGGAACCGCCATAATGGCACCTGTACCATAGCTTCCAAGTACATAGTCGCCAATCCAAATGGGGATATCTTCATTAGTGAAAGGATGTTTGCAGTATCCACCAGTGAAAACACCACTGATTGTCTTGTCCTGCATTCTTTCTCTTTCTGTTTTTCTCTTGGCCTTATCCAAATAGGCATCAACTGCAGCTTTTTGATCTGAAGTTGTTACTTGCTCGATCAGTTCAGACTCCGGAGCTAGTACCATGAACGTAACACCGTAGATGGTGTCAGGTCTGGTGGTAAAGATCTCCATTCTTTCGTTTGAGTCTTTAATTGGGAAGTAAACAGTTGCACCTTCACTTCTTCCAATCCAGTTCTTTTGCATTTCCTTAAGTGAGTCTGTCCAACCAAGCTCATCAAGTGAATCAAGAAGTCTTTGAGCATAGGCCGTTACTCGAAGGCACCACTGCTTCATTTTCTTCTGTTCAACTGGGTGTCCACCTCTTTCAGAAACTCCGTCTTTGACTTCATCATTGGCCAAAACTGTCCCAAGCGCCGGGCACCAGTTCACCATTGTGTCAGAAAGAAAGGCAATTCTAAATTTTTGGAGTGTCTCTTCTTGCTTGGCCTCATCCCAAGATTTCCATTCATCTGAAGTGAATGTTCCTTCTAGGTCGGTTGCAGCATCAATATTTTGATTTCCGTTGGCTTCAAACTCTGCAATCAAGCTTTCAATTGGGGTGGCTTTGTTGGTCTTGTTGTCGTACCAGCAATTGAACATTTTTAAAAAGGCCCATTGTGTCCAATGATAGTATTCAGGTTCGCAGGTAATAACTTCACGATCCCAGTCAAAACAAAAGCCAATCTTGTCCAATTGTTCTCTATAGCGTTTGATATTTTTCTTAGTTGAGTCTGCTGGGTGCTGGCCAGTTTGGATGGCATATTGCTCTGCTGGCAACCCAAAAGCATCATAACCCATAGGGTGAAGAACGTTGAAACCTTTTAGTCTTTTGTAACGAGCAAAGATGTCAGAGGCTATGTAACCTAGAGGGTGGCCAACATGGAGTCCAGCTCCAGAAGGGTAAGGGAACATGTCGAGCACGTAAAATTTCGGCTTCGATTTGTCTTCCGTTACTTTGTAAGTTTGGTTTTCTTTCCAAACTTTCTGCCACTTTTCTTCAATTTGATGAAATTCATACTTCATGGTCTTTGGCCTTTATTTATGGGGGTTTCAGACCACTCAATATGGCATAGAAGCAGGAATCCGTAAATATGGGAAATTAATAGAGTTCTGGCGTTGGATTTAGTTCAACTAGCTGTTTTTTAAAGGCTATTTAAGCCTTGGTTCGATCCCAAGTTTTTCGAGTACTTCTAGCCCTTGATGTACACCTCTTAGGAAGTCTTCAGTTTCGACTTCTCCAAGTAGTTGCTGCAGCTCAGTGTTGATTTCGATCAGATCTGTTTCATCATTGTGAAAGAAAGTTGTTTTCATCTCGCGCCCCTCAAGATTCCTCGAGACCTCCGTCTCAAAGTCGCCTAAATATGAATTATTTTCGGTGAAAATGCAATCCTGTCTTAGGATTTTCTGATCGGAATATTAGCAAAAATTGGTTTGAGTATTTGATCAATTTTGACTGGTAATGGAGAAGACTGATTTGAATCAGCGTGAGTGATGAAAAAGTATTTAAAATAATAGATAATACTTTGAAAACATTCGTAAAAGGATAGACGATGAAGAAAATTTTGTGTGCCTCACTGTTGTTGATTTTAACAACTTCTTCCATGGCGCAGACCAAGCCTCAAAATACGAAGCAAGTCATGAATGAAGTATTCAACTCCTTCGTCAAGCTTATCCCGTATATGAATAATGAGATGAAATTCCAGGACCCTAATTCATCTGGCATCATCATCTCTAATCTCACAAATATATCAAACGCGTTTAAAAATTCTGAACATATCAAAACGTTTCAAACCCCAGGCTTTCAACCTTCATATGATGTTGTTAAAGATCATCTTCAGCACACAATTGAAGCCTTCAATACAAACAATAAACTTTTTGCGAGAACTCGACTCAAGGCTACCGCGAGTCTTTGTATTTCCTGTCACACACAGTTGAGTGGTGGAAAGAGGGGCTTTATCACTTCTGTTAATGCTGTTGGGAGAGGGAGTTTTGACAATGATTTTGAGTATGCAGAGTTCCTCTACATCACTAGAAATTTTAACAAGTCAGTTCGTTATTACGATAGGGCCATTGCCAAGAGAGTTGAAACAAATGAAGAACTCAAAAAAATTAACAAAAAAACTGGGGGCGTAGATTCTGAAGGCTACTTAGATAAGTCTATAGGACAGTCGCTCAAGAGAATTCTGACTACTTATACTAAAGTATCTTTTCGTCCGGATAAGGCGATTAGTCTTCTATCCAAATATGAAAACGATCCGAAGATTTCAAAGATGCTAAGAGATGATGTAAAAGAATGGCTTAAGCAGCTTAAAGTTTGGAAAGACTCTAAATTAGTTTATTCCCTGAATAAAGAGACAGATCTAAGAACTTTTATCAACAAGTACCTTTCTCCGTTGGTTGAAGAGAATCAAACTGTTGAGGATGGAAGTCAGGATGTTACTTTGTTGGTTGCGAGTGGTTTTTTAACAAAATTTCTTGGACAAAGGCCTAAGTCTGATCTTGTTCCTGAAATTTTATATTGGCTAAGTATTGCCGATCGTAATCTTGATTTTAACTTTTTCTTTTCTCTTTCAGATGTCTATTTGAAAGAATGTATTACCAGATATCCTAAGAGTAGCTTTGCTCCAAAGTGTTATAAAGAGTATGAGCAAAATGTGATCTTTGGTTACTCTGGATCGGGAGGTACTAATGTTCCCGAAGAAGAGAAAAAAGAACTTAAGAGATTGAAAGAATATCTTCCAAAGTAAATGCAAAAGTTTGATGTCATCGTTATAGGTGGTGGAGCCTCTGGGCTCCATGCCGCTGCACTTGCTGGGAAAAAGAATAAAACTGTTCTTTTGATTGAACACAATCGGGAGTTCGGGAAAAAGATTCTTATTTCTGGTGGTGGACGCTGTAATTTTACAAATTCAAACGCCTCTCCCTCAGACTACCAAAGTTCAAACAAACATTTTTTCAAATCAGCGCTATCCCGATATTCCCCTCAAGATTTTATTAAATTGATAGATATGTACAAAATTAAGTGGTTTGAAAAAAAAGAAGGTCAGCTTTTTTGTGAAAATTCTGCAAAAGAAGTCAGGGATATGCTGGTTCGAGAATGCGAAAAGGCTGGAGTAGAGCTTCGACTTAACACTAAAGTTGAAGATATTGAAGAATCAGATACAGGTTTTAAGATATGTTCCAATATTGGAGATTTCACATCAAATTATCTTGTGATTGCGACAGGTGGATTGAGTATCCCCCCAATTGGTGCAACTGATTTTGGTTATCGGATTGCAAAGCAATTTGGACATAGAGTAGTTCAAACTAATCCTGCTTTGGTTCCATTTACGTTACAGAATCCATATACAGAGTTGAGTGGGGTCAGTCTTCCTGTTTTGATCAAAGTCGGGAAAAATGAAATCAGCGAAGATCTTCTCTTCACACATAAAGGATTCAGCGGACCAGCAGCTCTGAAGATTTCATTATATTGGAATTCTGGAGATCGTATCAAAATTGATTTTACCAATGGAAAAGGACTCTCTTCCCAGCTTACTTCATCGAAGAAAAATATTCTGACTGTTCTAGCTGAAACTTTGCCTAAAAGATTTAGTGAACGAGTGTTGAGTGATCTTTCAATTGAATCATCAAAGCCAGCAAATCAACTTTCAAGAAAAGATTTGAATAGAATAACAGAACATTTATGTCATTATTCATTAATTCCATCTGGTACAGAAGGTTTTAGAAAAGCAGAAGTAACCAGAGGTGGAGTTGATGTCAAAGATATTTCCTCTCAAACAATGGAGTCAAAATTGAAACCAGGATTATTTTTCATTGGTGAAGTTTTGGATGTTACTGGTCAGTTGGGAGGATTCAATTTTCAATGGGCATGGGCGAGCGCTCATGCATTTGCGGAGTCTTTGGAGTAATTCCAATTCTCTTGGCCTTTGGAGGGCCCATTCAGACCACTCCAACACCACTTATATCGATCATCTTTTCAATTTTTGATTCTACGTCTATTGCAGGGTCTCGTGAGAGTGAGGCGCAGAACTTGTCCTATTATCTATTATAACTATACCGATCAGTATATTCAAGACCTTGGGCTTGTTGTTTCATAAATGCTTGAATTTACTCAATAAAATATTAGTTCTTGTTTGAATTTTGAACTGTGTTATTCTGATTTTATTCCAATAATATATAGAACGGTATGTCTAATTAATGCCCAAATCGAAACGTGAAGATTTGATGGATGCGGCCCTGGAGCTCTTTAATCGAAGAGGGTTTAAGGCTACGGGAATAGAGTCTATCCTCAAAGAGGCGGGCGTTGCCAAGATGACTCTTTATAAGCATTTTCAAACAAAAGAAGATCTTGTTCTCGCTGTTCTTAGACGGCAAGACGAAGTTTTTCGCAATCAACTTTTTACGATGGCAAAAAAGAATGGTGATAATCCTAAGGATCAAATCATTGGTCTTTTTCTTTCCCTGAGGAAATTGATTGATAAGAAATTCAATGGCTGTTTATTTCAAAAAGCTTCTATGGAATACAAAGACGATAATCAGGCCATTCATCGTTTCAGTAGAGAACATAAAATGCTCATTAAAGAGTTCGTTGAGGAGAGATTAAGAGAGCTTGATCTCGTTGATGAAAAACTTGTGAGTAAAATTATGATTCTCTACAATGGGAGCTTGGCCGAAAGTCAGATGAGTACTTGTGCCGAGCCTTTAAGTTTGACAATGGAAATAGTAAAACAGTTGATTGAAACTGAGGTTGATAAATGAAAAAACATATAGTCTTTTGTGGAGGCGGAAGTGGTGGACATGTTATGCCTGCTTTAACGTTGATAGAAGCTCTAAAAGAGAAAGATTATGTAATTGAGTATATTGGCGGTAATGGGATTGAAAGTGAGATAGTACCATCTAAAAGTATTCCATATCATCAAATTCAAACAGGAAAACTGAGGAGATATCTCAGTGTTCAAAATATGATCGATATTTTTAAAGTTGGTATCGGGATCATTCAGGCGTTTTTCTTCATGCTTGGTCGCCCTTCAAATACATTAGTCTTCAGTACAGGCGGATTTGTCAGTGTGCCAGTTATTATTGCTGCTTGGTTGACGGGAAAAAAGATTTTTATTCATGAACAAACTTCTCGTGTAGGCCTTGCTAATAAAATTGCTTCTAAATTTGCTGATAAGGTTTTTATTTCTTTCGATGAATCTAAAAATTATTTTCCTACCGCTAAGACCAGTTTAAGTGGTTATCCATTAAGAGATGAATGTTACATAAGTGATATTGGATCAATCATCATAGAGGGTATTGATGTTTCGAGCTCCATGAAGCCTGTCATGTTCATCACAGGCGGAGGTAATGGTGCAAAAATATTAAATGAGAAGATCCGTGAAAATTTAGAAGAATTATCTAAGAGATTTTTAATCGTTCATCAAGTTGGAAAACAATTTGTAGATGAATATCATGTTCTTAAGAATGAACATTACTTACCTGTCGCCTTTGTTGGCCCTGAAATGATTGATTTATTCAAGAAAGCAGAAATTGTGATTAGTCGTGCCGGTGCTGGAACTGTTAGTGAACTTCTCTCTTTAAATAAGAAAAGTATCTTTATTCCGCTTAAGATTGCACAAAAAAATGAACAATTCCATAATGCCATGGAGGCCCATGAAAAAATTGGGAGTCTCGTTATTGAAGAAGATGAGTTTCAAAATCTATCAATGATAGAAATTCTTGATCGCTTTTATGGAGATCAGGACAAATTAAAGTCGTACAGGATGCCTAATGGGAAAGATATTCTTATAGAAGAAATCAAAAAAGCTTTTTGATTAGAAGTAGTAAAGGTAGCGTACGAGAGCTTCTCCTTCTCTTTCAAATCTGGTGTAAGCCGCTTCTATTGAGTTGTTTTCGAACATTTGAAAGCGTAGTGTCCCCGAATATTCATAAGTCCACTTGTTTGGACTAAAAAATCTTCTCAGGTATTCACCTCTGAGTTGAACTTGAAATCTGTCATGAAATCTGAAAATGATCCCTGAGTCTGGACCAGTGCCAAGTCGATAACCTCTACGGCTTATGTCTTTTGAGACTTCAACTTCTGTAGAAATCAATAGGTAGTACACCAGCCAGTTCAAGTCTTGGCTAAATCCTCCTCCAACTCTGGCAACTGGCGTGAAGCAAAAATCACACGCTTTATCTTTAACAATTTTTGATCCCAGTTTTGCAGACCAAGTCATTGTTGAAAAATATTCTTCAATTGGCGAAAGTGAAACAACTTGAAGAAGTGAAAAGTCATCAAAACGAAACATTGATGTGTTTCCTTTGCGCTTAACTTCAGGATAATAACGAAATTTGAAATTTCCCATTTCCATCCAGGCGTTCTTATTATGGCCAACTGGATTATCAAGTAGGTCATGTAGAGTAAATCTGTACTCTATCAAACCAAAGTCATCGTTAAGCCCTGTCCTTCCTCCTCCAATGGCCATTCTTCTACTTTTGTGACCAAGTTGGGGTTGTTCTCTATCTGGGAATGGAAGTTTCATCTCCTTGGATTTGACATCAATTTTACTTCTGGCAATTAAGAATTTTCTTTTCCACACAGATGGTGCTGAATCGTGCATAAGAATTTCTTCTGCAAATTTATAATCTAGAAAATCCATTGTTGCATCGAGTACCTTTGCTTTGGATTCAGTCGTTAGAGAACTCAGATCGATAGGTTTCGTGAAGTCTTTTGCTTGCATGTCGAAGAATTCTTTTTCTTGGGAGTTCATACTGCTGAGACGATATTTTACAGTTCGACGTTTGCTTGGGCGAAATCTAATTGAGTGGAGTAGACCAGGAGTATTTTTTATTGTGAGAATAGTATCTACAGGAACTACAAAATAAGGATTTCTTTGTGCTAACTTCCAGTTTGGATTAGCGACATCTAGCAGTGATAGCATATGATAACTGCAGTTTTCTGTTAAATACCAATAAGCAAACCATGTTTGTTTCATCTCCCAGACGTGGGAAACAACAGTGTCTATTTCTTCATCTGTTAACTTTAAGTGATAATCCCAAATATCTCGAGATTCATAGTCGTTGTACTCTCGAACCTTGTAGAAGTAAGGCATGAAAGCAAATTCGCCTTTGAAGCCACCTGCAAGTCCCATCACTCCATAAATGAGTGCATTGTCAGTTGTTACATTTGCCGAGTAATTAACAGCATAATCAAGTAACTCAAAAGATTCTCCTTCTTTTGGATCTTTGAATTTACTGAATCTCATTAGTGTATGGCCGAAAGCAGAAGCTGGTGTATCTAAATAGTAAGATGAAAACACAATAGACACTGATTTCGCGCCCATTTTCGCTTTAAACTGTTCATACTCTGGGCATTTTATACGTAGCTTATTTTCCAGGCTTGGAAATAAACGTTTGGCAATTTTTGTACGAGTAGGGAACTTACATTGAGGATGTTCGTCTGCTTCGCCTGTCAGTTCTTCAAGTAGGGCACTGATTGAAGCTCTGAATTCTAGTTCCGGATTACTTTTGCCATCTTTATGAAAGAAGAAGCTATCGCTATCGGCTTCACTTTGATGACCGAAAAACCATCCCTTTTTGTAATGAAGGGCATTCATCCATTGGGAATCGAGATGTTTATTTTCCTTGATAGCTTGATCGATTATCTGATCAACTTCAGAAGAATTTGCTGTCGAGCAAAAAAGGAGAATAGAGAGTAAAAAAAAGCCCCTGATCATAAGGCTATAAGGCTAGATGATCAGGGGCCTATTGGCAAAACTAATTATGTATTAGATACAAGCTTTAGTTTGGTCGATGATGTTAGAAATCTTGCTGTTGATAGTAGCAGCAGAAGCATTTTGGCTTGGGAAGATTTCTTCATATCTTTTTTGAAGAGCTGAACCTACAGCGTCAACATTGTTACATCCGTACATTCTTGTCAAAGAAGCAAGAGTAGCTCCGTTTCCTCTAGCGATGTCGTTAGAAAGAGCAACTTTGTTAGCTTCGATGAATACTGTCTGAGCTTGACCACCAGCTCCATCTAGTTCACAGTTTGAAGTTCCTGAAGTCATACCAAAAGTTTGGTTACCTGAAGTTCCGTTTGTTGTAGCACCAAGTACTTGGTGAACAAGGCTTGATCCGTCAGTCCAGATTGTTGATCCAAGACCACAACCTTGAGCTTGGTAAGAA
>SBGE01000030.1 GCA_006226755.1 Deltaproteobacteria bacterium
GTTTTGTTGTTTTCATGAGGTTTAAAATAAAGAATTTTAAAATTTAAGTCAATAAAAATTAAAAAAATCAATTTTGGTCGCCTTGTTTTCGTAAAATCAGAGAGTTAGCCTTGTCTGTGGCATACTCCTTCAAAAAAACTATGGAAGAAATAGAGTTAAATCAGATCAGGAAGAAAGGATTTTGGAGACATGGGAGTAAAGAAGGTCTTCTTCATTTTGTCGATGTTCATCCACCAGCTGGCTGAAACACCATAGGGAGACCAATCATCTTTGCTTTCACTTTCCAAAAGAATGGCCTTCTTTTCGTACTTTTGTTCAATCATTGAGATGAGATCTCGTAGGACCAAAGGCCCTGCCCCGGCAGCATTTATTGGTCCTTCAAAACTTGATAGTCCAACTTCATAAAGTGTACGTGCCGCATCTTGTGCATGAATGACATTCACTTTTGAATCAGGAGAAGGAAGATAAATAGGTCTTCCTTCTTTGATTCGATTGACGTGCCAATTCAATCTTCCTGAAGGATCTTCTTCTCCAAGAACAAAAGGAAAGCGAATCATGGTCACAGAAAAATCTGCCAGCTTGGTAAAAGCTGCTTCTGCCTGCCGTTTGGCCACACCATAGTTGGTTTCCCAAGTTTCAAATTTATCGAGTTGTTGCTTTAGGGGATCGACAAGTTCTTCAACCAAGTTTTCTCCCTGGTCGTAGACAGATTTGGTAGAGGTAAACACATAGCGCTTTGTTTTTCCATTAAAGACTTCACAAGCTATTTTTGCTGAAGGGTAGTCATAGCAAACTTGGTCAAAAACAATATCAAAGCTCTTGTCTTTCATCACATTTTCGAGATTTTTCTGATCAGTACGATCACAGATCATTCTTGAAACTCTATTTCCGAGTCCATCTTCAGTATTTCCACGATTGAGAAGAGTTACTTGATGTCCGTTATCAAGCAGTATTTTTGCCAGACGAAGACCGAAAAATTTGTTTCCACCAATGATGAGTGCATTCATGAAGAAATCATAGCAAGGCCATGTCTCATGGGATAGAATTTAAACATGAAAAATTTTGAAATTGAAAAATATCACACAAGTGTAAAAACCGAGGTCTTGGCAGGAATTACTACGTTTCTCGCCTGTGCCTACATTATTATTGTAAATCCTGCGATCCTCTCTCAGGCAGGATTTTCCTTTTCAGCTGTGCTCACGGCTACTGTTCTGGTGAGCTTCATCAGTACTTTGGCAATGGGGCTTTATGCCAATAATCCTATTCTTCTAGCTCCAGGTATGGGCCTTAATGCTTTTGTCGCTTTCAGTTTAGTGCTGGGAATGAAAATGCCAATTGCTACGGCCTTGGGAGCTGTTTTTTGGTCTGGGATATTTTTCATTCTTCTTTCTGTATTTAATATTCGAGAAAAAATTGTTGAAGCGATTCCTGAGAGTATTCAAAAAGCTGTAGCTTGTGGAATTGGTCTTTTCATCGCTTTGATTGGATTAAAGAATGGGGGAATGGTCGCTGCATCTCAAGTTACATTTGTTACGATGGGAAAATTTACTCCTGAATTGATTGTCTTTGTCTTTGGTTTAGCGGTAACGATTTATTTTGTCCTTCGAGACATCGCAGGTGCATTGCTATTGGGGATTCTATTAACGACATTAGCAGCTGTTTCTATTGGAAGAGCATGGGGAGATCAGACAATTGTTTTTTATAAAGGATGGATTGCAGCTCCTGACTTTTCACTTCTTTTTAGTTTGGATTTTGTCGGTGCTTTGAAGTTTGCCTTTATCCCCGCAATTTTTAGTCTCGTATTTACGGATCTTTTTGATTCACTCTCTACGTTTGTTGGAGTTTCCCATGCTGGTAACTTGCTAGATGAGAGAGGGAAACCTCTACGTATCAAGAAGTCTTTGATTGTCGATGCATTTGCGACAACTATATCTGGTCTCTTTGGAACAAGTGCAGCGACCAGTTATATTGAATCAGCTAGTGGAATTCAGCAAGGTGGACGAACAGGTTTGACAGCAGTGGTCGCAGCCGTTTTGTTCTTACCTTTCCTTTTCTTCTCTCCCTTGATGACAATGGTTCCATCAGTCGCTACTGCTCCGGCCCTAGTTCTGGTTGGAGTCTTCATGATGAAACCTGTCTTGAAAATCAAATGGGATCAGTTGGATGAGGCAATTCCTGCATTTTTGGCGATGGTTTTGATCCCTCTTACTTTTTCTATTTCAAATGGAATCATATGGGGATTTCTTTCGTGGACACTTTGTAAATTAGTGGTTGGAAAAGGAAGAGAAATTTCTCCCTTCTTATTTGTTATAGATCTTTTTTGTATCGGTATGCTCTTTGTCAGCTCCCACTGATTTCACATTTCATGGTTATTCAGGAGAAGAGATTCTTGAAGTCGTAGATGAACTGGCATCCTTGAGAATCGAAGTCTTTAGGGAATTTCCTTATCTCTATGAAGGTGACTTGGAATACGAGAAAAAATATCTGCAGACATATATTCGTTCGGAAAAAAGTCGGGTTTGGATGTTGGAAAAAGAAGGGATATTTGTCGGGGCAACTACATGTATTCCGATGGCGGATGAAAGTGAAGAGTTCAAGAAGGATTTTATCGACAAAGGATTTGATGTTAATCGAATTTTTTATTTTGGTGAATCCATCATCAAAAAAGAACACAGAGGAAGTCGAATTGGCCCAAGTCTCTTTGAGTTTCGTGAAGAGCATGCAAGGAAAATGATTCCAGATCTTGAGTATACTTGTTTTGCAGCGATCGATAGGGCTGATCATCCCTTAAAGCCCCTGAAATATCGTCCGCTTGATGAATTTTGGAATAGATTAGGGTATGTTAAGAATACAGAATTAAGAGTTGATTATCCTTGGACTGATGTTGGTGAGACTAAAGAAACTCTGAAAACACTTTTTTACTGGATGAAAAAATGGACAGCGTAAAACTTGCATTAATATCACCTGATCTTTCAAAACTCCATCGTGAAACGATAGTTGACTATGTAAATCAGTATCAAGATTGCGATATCATCGTTTTTCCTGAGTACCTTTTAGAACTTGAAGAGATGGCCCTTCCAGAGATTAAAGATAAATTCATTGTTTTTGGTTCAAAAATTGAAGATGAAAAAAACGTTCTTTATATCAATAATGATGGTCAGACTGACAAATTAGAAAAACTTAAAATGACACCTTTTGAGCATAGACTCTTGCGAGGAAGTAGAGCTGGGACCTTTGAATTCAAAGGAGTGAGAATTGGAGTGATGATATGCTTTGACTCTGAATTTCCTCAATTGGTGAGAAGTTTTAGAGGGATTGATCTTTTATTAGTTCCATCTGCAACAGAAACAGTTTTGGGATATGAGCGTGTAAATCGATGTTCTAGCGCTAGGTCTGTTGAACTTGGTTGCGCTAGTGCTACATGCCATCTGATTGGAGAGTCAGATAATGAATATGTTGATAACAATGTCGGTGAATGTAATTTGTATTTACCATCTCAGTCTTTGTTTTTGAATATGTCTCGATGTGAAACAAATCCTCATGTATCAAAGGGGCCAGTCGTTCGAGTTTTTGATGTTCCAATTAAAGAGATCAGAGAACAAAGGACACTTCTAGAGGAAACAAATCCTTCAATTGTTGATTAGTGGTCTTCACCTTCGTGATGGTCGTCTGCCGAATGACTAGAGGGACCATCATGAATTTCAATTTCCATGGCCACTCGGATAGTTCCAGTATCTTCAACGGTATAGGCGTTGAATGGATCATCTTTCAAATCTTCAGCACCCATTTTTTTGACCCAGACAATATAACCGTTATCTAAATTCCAGGAAACGAAATCACCTTTTTGGTAATTTGGCTTTTCAGGAAGAGAGAAACGTTGTCTTACTTTTTGAATGGCCTTATTGAAAGCATCTGGTCCAGGTCGGAATTCAAAAGACATATGTTGAAGATGGTTTTCCCCATTCTCATCAGAAAAATACTGAGCATGGAAATAACGAGTACCAGGTAGGGTGTTACCTGTTCGGATGACTGCCATCGTTCCAGTGTATTCATTGCTGTCTTTTGCTATTTTAGGAGCAAGTCCCCAGTTTTCCAATTGTTCTAGAAGAGGTTCATAACTAATCGGACTTTTATTATAGATAGATAGAACTTCAGCAAAGCCATCCAAAGCCGTCTCTTCACTATCTGGCTTCTTGGCAATCTTTGCGGGCTTCTGAATTATTTGCTTGGGAAGAGCTTTACCTACCGAAGTGATGGCCTTTGGATCTTTGGTTTGTGTTGTTTGAGTTTGTTGAACTTGATTGTCAGTATCGAGATCATCTTGTTCTGAAACAGGGACCTGGTTGTTACTCAGGTAATACCAGATCCCTACACCTGCGATAAGCAGTAAGACTAAAAAGATTTTTTTCACTTAGAAATTCCTGTCTTCCCATCGGAGCAAGTATTTCGTTGGATCCATAAGGTCGGATCTTCTCTTATACCTGTTGCCACCTGTGCTTAGAGCTCCGGATTGTTTTCCACTATAAAGCTCAAAGTGTAGCATAGGGCGACAGCAGTTGGAATTTACTTTACCCATGTAACCAATTTGTTGACCAGTGCTCACAGATTTTCCAGCAGAAACTCCACTTGGTGATTTACCTGTGATTTCACCGTATCTCACAACATAACCACCACTATGTCTTACTTCAAGTGCATATGTTCCTTGATAGAAGTAATACATGTTTCTGATGACTTTACCTGGGGCAATCGCGAGGATTGGCTCATCTTTATATCTGTAAAGGTCACAAGCTGCGTGTAGTCTGTTGCCACCTGAACGACCAGCTCCAAATCTTCTCATACCAGAATCGAATCTGTGTGTTACCTTTTGGACAGTTGGAAATTCACAACATGCAGGGTCATCAAGGCTTGTGATGTTTCCACCAATTGTACCTGTAGATCCACCTGAATTCGAAGATCCTCTCAAGTAACGACAATCTTCTTTTGTTTTGATGTATCTTTGTGCTGCCCAACCAACTTTTTGGCTACTTTCTCTTTCAGGAAATTCTATCTTGATGAAGGTATAGTTAACACCATTGATCGTTCTATTTTGAGAGTTTGTTCCCCAACCCTGAAAGATTTTTACTTTTTCACCTTTCTTGGCCTTGAAAGCTACAGCATTAAGAGACTCATTTCTGATGTTAAGAGTGTTATCAGAGATACAAACTCTGTAATCGAAAGATTTTTCTTCAGAAGTTCTATTGTCTGGTGTCTCTACAATAACAGGATCGCTATCTGCTTCTGAGTCAATTGTGTTGTCATCAGCTTCGATAGCATTGTCATTAGTAGCTTGTGTATCTGTATCTTCGATTGGAGCACCAAATGAAATTCTTCCTTCAAGTTCAGACTCAAGTCTGTCTTCAAGAATAATATTATGAACAAATCTATGGGCTTCAGATTTTGTGAACATTTGAAAAGATCTGAAAATGGCAGACTCATCCCAGTAAACACCGACATAAGCGATAGGTTTGTTTTGGACTTTTTCATCAAAAACTCTGAAAAGGATATAGTCTCTTCCTTCTTCGAACTGAGGACAATTCAACTGAAAGTAGCTGTCTTCGACTGCAACTCTCATGAATGTACCGTCAATATTGTCTCTGATATCACCAAGATTAACTTCTGGTGCGTTTTTATCTAGTCTTAAAGCATAGTCGTCAATTGGCTTTAATGACTTGTGATAAAGGAAGCCTCTATCTAGTCTTTTAGATGCCCATCTGTCTGTTGGGTCAGCATTATCAAGTCTATTGATACCTACAACTTCAATTGATTCATACTCATCAAGTTTATGTTTTGAATCAACTTTTTTTACAAGTGAACTATTTGGTAAAAAAGATGTTCTGCGACCTTGGCTGTTTCTAAGGTTTTCAGAAGAATTTGTTCCTTTTCCAAAATATTCAGAGACTCTGAACCTATTAGTGGCAACCTTTGTAATATGACATTTCGCCTCATCAACTTGAACCATATGTTCTTGGTTATCCCAATAGAAGATAGGTGCTTTCACTTCTTCTTGTTGTGCCATTGAAGAAAATGATGTGAGTAATGCCGAAGCAATAATTAATCGTTTCACAGGTTTCCCTTTGCTGGTGTGTAAAGTTGCCTACGTATATCTGCTGATATGTATCACAAAAACACACGCGCTGCGCAAAACGTGAAAAAATGTTAGGGTTCTTGGGAGCTTGGGAGCAAGCTAACTTATTGAAAATAAATGGCTATTTGAGGTTCTGTCTTGATCGTGTGAAAAAGGCCCTCGCTTCATCATGCACATAATCCGGATAAGTCCAAGGAAGGGGCTGAAACTGGCCTGCGGAAAATTGGTAGGTCAACTCAGCATAGAGGTTATCTGAGAGGTAGATTCGGTGCGAGTAAGGTTTGGTTGAAATCAAAAGCATTTGCTCGAGACAGATAAGACCTGGATCGATATTGATACTTCTTCCTCCGTCGATCAGATATTTTTCTTCTTTGATCATCGACCAGGTTTTCGCTTGGATCAGAGTTTCTCTAGGGAACTTTCCCTTGATGACTAAAAAACTTCTCTCGAGGGGTGTACCCATTTCTTTGGCGTAGTATTCTTTCATGGGAAAGTGAGAAGGGTTAAATTCATCACTGATATCTCCCCAATCTTTTTGAATTTCTCTTTTGAGTTCATCGTGTGTTTTAAGATCACTTCGATAAAGAAGAGCAAAAAAAAGTAGGCCATCGGTTGGGGGATAAACTGCTGTAATAGGCATAAAAGGGTTATCTCTCAACTTTGGTCTTAAAAGCAACTTTTTGTGGCTGGAAAACATGACTTTTCTTAATGTAAGCTATTGAAATAGCGATACTAATCTGAACTTGGATAAAGAAAAACCAGATACTTGGTAAAATAGTATTAATGATGGGGGATAAATTGATCATATTTTCGAAGGTTTGCTTGCTGGCCTTGCTGGTGGTGGTGAATACTGCCCATGCACAGTTTTCAGGTATGAGCGAAGACCCTTTGCTTTCAAGACAATATGATCGTTTGGTTGGAGCTACGATTGATGAAATTTTACCACCTCCAGAAAATCCAACAGACGAATACGCCAGATATAAAGCTAAAATCGAAAAGAAACTCAGAGGCGAGGCCAATGAAGAGTTGCTAGTCACTCTTGTTGCCTTGGGTGTGACGTATACTCCAGCAGCTTCAAATGAGTTAGCGAGTATTATCAGTGGTAGTAATACCTATCTAAATGGAGAGATGGGAGCTATTCAAGCTTCAGGAATTCTTGCTCAAGGTCTTGATGCCCTCTACAACGAAATCAAAGATCTCAATACTGATGAGGCCAGTGTTCAATTGGAAGTTCTTCGTAATTATCGAAAGTCCATCACCTTTTTGAGACAGGCAATTGAAGCCAAACATCAGCGTTATCAAACTTATGGATTTAGCTCTAGCCAGTCTGCTGGAGTGATCACTAATGAGAGGAATTATTTGAATGCATGTTATAGTGGTTCCGGCCCTTCTCAAGGTGTTGGTAACTTCCTTCCAAGACTTGCAAATTTAAAAACGAGTAATTCAAATCAAATCTCTTCTTTAACGACGACCATCGAAGCCGACCTCAATGCATTGTCTCTTTCCTTGACGACAACTATTGCAGAACTTGATGTGATGATTGCTGATGCGGCGACACCTCCAGCAGATGTGCCAAAACTTGAAAAAATAAAGGCCGATAAAATTAAGAAAGATGAACTAATTGCACAGAATGGTTGGATCAATACTTGTCAGACTGAATTCACTCCTTATCCAAGTCAGTTAATGGTTATTAAGGATGAAGAAGATGTTTATATGGTTGGAGTTATGGATTCAATGAACGATATAACTGGAGAAACTGGACTACCCACTCTTGGAACAACTTATCAGTCTTTTAATATGTCATCGGTTTGTGCTTCACCTCCTCCAGGTTTTCCTTTGACGGGTTACCTCAACAGAATGAGATCTGATTGTAGTACTTGGATTAATTACTATAAGAGTCCTTATATGATTCCACCTGTTAGTAATAGCCCTACAGCTGCGAAGGCAGATGAAAGATATAAGAAACTTTCTAACTGTACTGCCAGGGGGCGAACTTGTAATGATAATGAATTCAATAGACTTGCAGGAGAATTGAAGGCCATATCTGTTTTTCCAATGGGAAGGGTTTTCGTTGTTGATATGTTGAATGCATCACTTGATTACGCCAAGTCGTTTTATGCAGATCTTTTAGGAAATCCAATGTTCGTTGATTGTGAAATCAGCCAGCAAACCGATCTGCAGAAGTTCTATTGTTATTCAGCTCAAAGAACGAGTACTGAATGTATGGCCGGATTGGGAATTGACTGCGAGAGAGCAGAAGTTGGTTATCTTTTTTATAAGTTCAAGCTTGATACTGAAAAAGATTCCGTTCAATTCGCCACTGAACAGTTAGCGGGAGGGGGACAAGACCCTGATGCCCCAGAGGGATTTTCGAATCTTGGAAACTTCGAAGCTCCAGATACAGGAAATGTTTTAACTGGAAGTGGTTTCACACCTCCTTCAGGAACTAATGTGAATGGAACAAATTCTGTAACTGGATCAAGTGTTACAGATAACACCAGAGAAAAATCAGCTAAGTTACAAGGTCCGACAAAAATGGACTCAAGTAAATTTACAGCGCCTGACCCTAAATCATTGGCCTATAGAGGACAAAGTAGAGCAGCTGGTGGTTCAAAGATGATGCGAAATTATATTAAAGATACATATGTGAAAAATTCTAAGCTCAAATTTATCAAGGACAACAAAAATAAATCTGGATTTGCTGATAAAGTAATGGATGATCTTTCAAAAATGGCCTTGGGTAAAATTGCTGGTTCTTATACGGCAAAAGAGAATCTTTTTGCTTCTTACCAGCCAGATGGAAGTAGGGGAAAAGAAATTGATCCTAGAAAATCCAAGCACTCTCAAAAACTCGCTTCTTTGGCTTCAATCAATTCAGGGTCCGGATCAGATAAGTCTTTGTTTGGAGGAGGAGCACTTGGTAAAAAAGTCGATCTGAAAGAAGAAAAAGAAGGTGCTAAAGGTAAAAAAGATGAGAAAAAATCTGCTGATGAAAAGAAAGAACTGTCTGCAGCAGAGAAAGCAAAAAATGAACCTGTGTTTAATCTTATTTCTGAAAGATATAAAAAATCATTCGACAAGCTTGGACTGGAGGACAATCCTCTTGCCGGAGTAATTCACTCTCGTAAATCTGATCTTTTTGAAATAGTTTCAAGACGATACAAAAAGACAAAGATTTATCACGATCATTCACATCAACCCTGATTTTGGTTAAAATGTAAGTCACAAGGAGATCATCATGAAGATGTCTGTAGCTTTCATTTGTCTTTTTATTTCACTAACTACATTTGCTCAAATGAATGGAGGGAGTGAATTTCAAGCAGATTCTCAAGGATCTAAGGACGAACGGATCGCTAAACTAGAAACTTATGTGACTAATATGTCTCAGTCATATTCCAAACTTCAGCAAAAACTCAAATCAATTGATCCAAAAGTTATTGAAGATCTCAAGAAGAAGATTCAAATGTTGGAAAAAGGCAGTGCAGGTGGAGGTTGTTGTTCCGTTGTGAATAACAGCAATCTTCCAAAGCTCAAAGAAGATGTTGTATTCAATAAAAGTAAAGTTCTTGAAGTTGAAAATGCTGTGAATACAGTTCGAACAACTGAACTTGCTAAAATTCGAGCTGAAATCCAAGTCATGAATGCGACTTTGGATTCTCTTAAAACAATGTTGGAAAATAACGCCAAATTAAAGCAGGACTAGTTTCGAGGGTCAGTTAATCGAGCTGACTCAAGAAGAGTCATTTCTGACACGAGTTTCTCAAGGTGAGGTCTGTCTCGTTTCCACTCCATGACTTCTCTGAAGCTTAGCCAATCAAGAAGACAAAATAGCCAAGTTTTCGTTAGTTCATCTTTGGGATGGGTGCTCTCAAAATGATCAAGAACAGAATTGATTCGGTTTACTTGCAGCTTAGAAAATTTGGTTCCATAAACTGGATCGATTTCAAAGAACTTCAATTGAAACAAATTGATAGCAGAATCATTGGCCTCATTAATTAAAATCAATTCTTTTTCTTGCTCTAGAGAAAGGTCTTGTTTCAAATATTTTGTAATCAAAAGTGAATCCCATATAACCTGATCTCGATCGATAAGAATGGGAACCCTCCTAGTGGGAGAGTATTTCAAGATCGTGTCTTGGCCTTCTTGGCTGAAAACATCCACTGTCTCGAATTCATATTTTTGCTTTCCTTCGAGGAGCATTCGAATGCGTCGTACGTAGGGACTTCTTAGACTTCCAATGAGTTTCATTGGCCAATTTTGCATGATTTTAATCAAATAATCATTATTTTACATTTTTGCTCAGTGTTAACTATTGTGATTATTTGCAGTTAGTGGGATAGTATGGAGGTGCGGCTCATTTCAAGACTCCCAAAGTCAAGGTGGCCCAAAGGGTAGGGTCCCTCATCCCCTGTTAATTTTTTCGGTACTCGGGAGGTTTTATGAGTTCCAAATTGTATGTAGGTAACCTTTCTTTCAAAACTTCAGAAGAAGATTTGGCAGAACACTTTGGTGCTGCTGGTACAGTGGCTTCAGTAAAAATCATTACAGACAGAGAAACTGGTCGTTCAAGAGGTTTCGGATTCGTCGAGATGAGTTCTCCAGAAGAAGCTCAAGCAGCAGTTGATCAATTCAACGGAGCTGAGTACCTCGGACGTAATTTGAAAGTTGATATCGCTAAAGAACGCGATTCACGTCCACCTAGAAGAGGCTAATCAAGTAAATTGATTATATTTCAAAGAAGGGAGCTCGATGAGCTCCCTTTTTTTATCTTTAATTTCAATAACTTATAATCAAGAAATAATTTCATAACCCCTCGAATATGACGCCCTGTGTGATATGTTGCACGGATGTATAAATCTGTACTCCTCTTTATTCTTTTTCTCACTCAGGTGGTTTCTGCCTCAGAGTTCAAAGTAGTCACTTTGAATGTTTATCGTAAACCCGAGATCGGGACTGACTTTTTTGCGACGGAAAGAATGAATAAGATATGTGAAGTTTTGAAGGATAAGGAGCATCCCCATAATGCAAATTGGGATGTTGTTCTTATTCAAGAGGCCTGGACGGTGGGTTCTCGAAAAATTTTAAAAGATTGCGGTTACCCACATGTTCTGGATATTGGATCAGGTCTCTGGCGTGCAGGTTGGGGAGTGAGGCATAGACGTGGTGGAATACGTCCACGACCGGGTCGTCATGGACTTGAATTGAATCTTGAAAGTGGTCTACTTGTTCTTTCGAGATTTCCAATCAAAAAATCACTTCGTTATGAGTTTAAAAATGAAGGGCGTCTCTTCAGAGTTTTTAGTGATGGAGAGAAGGTTGCCGCTAAGTCGGTTTACCTTGCTCAACTTGAACTACCAGAAGGTAAAAAGATCTGGATTGCCAATACTCACTTGGTGGCGAATTACTGTGACAATTCTGAAGATACTGATTGTGAAAGTTATGAGATTGTTCGAACGGCCCAGATGCGAGAAATGCGTAAAGTATTCGATGAATGGGTAGGCGATGACCCTCTCATTTTTGGTGGCGACTTGAACGCCGGAGAACATCCTAATGCCAAAGATTTATCTTGGGTGACTCTACCTGAATTGTTTCCTGGTTTTGAACAAGCTCCACATGATGAGCTTTTAGTTTCTACTTCTAGCCCTACGAATTTCTTTAAAAAAGGGCATAAAGAAGGTGGAAAACTTGATCATATATTTGCATCACCTCATTTTGAAATATCTGAGGGGAAATTGGCATTTGAGCAAAAGTTTGTTTCTAAAGAAGGGGAGAATCTGAACTACTCAGATCACTATGGTTGGGAATCAACACTCTTGCTGAAGTAAGATAGAAAATATAGAAGCGGTTAGGGAAATATTTAACACACACAGGAAAATGAAATGAAAGGTTGGATTCTTTACAAAGACAATGTTGGCTTTTTGAAACCCTCTTATGCGGTTAAAAGACTAGTTGAAGAGTCAGAGAGATTGGGCGTTTCTCTTGAAATTATCAATCCAAATAGATTAGAGCTAACAGTTACGAGAGAAGATAGAAAATCGATACTCTTAGATGGTGAACCAGTTGCTTTGCCTGATTTTATTATTCCTCGTATGGGCGCTTTTACCAATTATTTCGATTTAGCCGTCATCAGGCATCTCGAAAGACTTGGAGTAAAATCATTTAACTCATCTGAATCAGTTGAGACAGTAAAAGATAAACTATATTCCCAGCAAATTCTTGCTGAAAGAGGTTTGCCAGTTCCGAAAACCATGCTTGTTAAGTTTCCTGTCAATGTTGACTTGGTGGAGAAACGACTTGGTTTCCCTGTTGTCGTAAAGACGCTTTATGGAAGTCAGGGAAGTGGCGTTTTCTTATGTGAGTCGAAAAAACAATTCTTAAATCTAATTGAACTGGTTGAGGCCACTAAGGCCAGTGCCCATATCATCCTTCAAGAATTTATCAGTGATTCCAAGGGAAGAGATCTTCGTGTCTTTACCATTGGTGGACGAGCTATTGCTTGCGTTGAAAGAAAAGCTGCAGAAGGCGAATTTAAGGCCAATTTTTCTCAAGGTGGGAAGGTTAAGCCCTTTGAAATTACCCCGGAAATTGAATGGCTGGCCGTTGAAACATCGAGAATTTTTAATTTGGATATTTCCGGCATTGATCTTCTTTTTGATGGGGACCATTTTAAAGTTTGTGAAGCCAATTCAGCTCCTGGCTTTCAGGCCATTGAACAATCAATGGATATCAATATGCCTAAAGAGATTTTTCACTTCATCAGAATTAGACTTGGGATATTTCAAAAGACTGAAGAAGAATTAAAAGAAAAAGATGATGACTGTGATGAGAATCAGGATGCCAGACACTAGTCTTTTTTGACTTTTATCAAGACAGCAATGGAAGCCAGGATCATGACAGGCGAGATCAGTAAGAGATCAGCTCTTATGGGGGCTGTTACTGTCTTGGCCCAAAACCACATCGTCGATTCATATATCGTATAGAGTATCCACAGACTTGCCACAATAAGATATTTTTTTGGTTTCGAGTCAGATCTTTTATAAAGATAGAAGTAGATCGCACTCGGAATCAGTGCAAGAAATGGTATCCAGACAAAAACTTTAAAGGGGATGAAGAATAATTCCACCCCCTGATTATAACTATTAAAAAGACTTAAGTGAAATATTGAAAGTCCCATATTGGGTTCCGTTAATATCCTTGAAGTCTACTATGACTCTATCTCTTTCTTCTTTGGGAAGAGATTGCAAAATACGGTCTTTTTTGTTCAATGGGTGGCCTTTCCAGTAGAGCTGGGAAGTCAGCTCTTCATATCCTCTCAGGTGAACTTTGAAATGAATGTGAGGGGGGCGAATCCAGGTATTGTCTGCTGGATAAGCTCCAGGAACAATTGTTTTGAAACTGTATTCACCCTTCTCATTGGTTATTGCCTGTCCCCAGTACTGAAAATTCGGATCGAGCTTTGCTGGATTGGGATCAGATGGATGATTGTACTTACCCGTGTGACAGGCCTGCCAAATTTCAACCATAGCTCCTTTTACAGGACGGCACATATCATCTTGGACGATGCCATTTAGAATAGCGATCTGACCTGTCGCTGACATGATTTTTCCTTTCACTCGAGTGAGGTCATTATTTTTGTCATCTTGGTCTTGAATTGGATAGAAAGGACCTTCGGTTTGCTCAGGTGTCAGGCCACAAGATTGGGCCAGAACTTTTGAACTAGTTAGAGCTGCACCGCTGGCAAGTAGGACTTTAGAAAGTAAGCTTCTTCTCGAAATTTCAGATGTCATGGTAACTCCTTTACTAGAAGTTACTGGAAGAAGTTCTCTAAATATA
>SBGE01000037.1 GCA_006226755.1 Deltaproteobacteria bacterium
AAGCCGGTTGAGCGAAGAACCATGATTGAAGAGGTGGCTGGAATTACGAAATTCAAAGCGAGAAAGAAAGAATCGCTTCGTAAGATCGAGCAAACCGAAAGCAACCTTGCCAGACTTCAAGACCTTCAACAGGAAATTGAGAAAAATCTTAGGGCTCTTCAAAAGCAAGCTGAGAAGGCCGAAAGAGCTAGAACACTCAAAGAAAAAATCAAAAGAAATGAAATTGTCGTCAATGCTCACAAAGAATTCGATATTCTTAAAGAGTACAGAGACGGTAAAAATCTTTTGAATGAAAGAACGATCGAAATTGAAAACTGGAGTACCAGAAAGAACGTTCTTGAAGTGAGTCTTGAAGAAGAAAGAATCCAAAAAGAAGATCAGACTGATAAAATTGAAGATTTTCAAAAAGAATTCAATGAGCTTTCAAGACACCTTGCTGCTAGTGAAGAAAAACTAAAGCATCTTTGCCAGAGTTTGACTGATAAAGAAAAGCAACTTGAGTCGAGAGAGACTGAAGTTGAAGAGATCAAGGAAAATATCACTGAAAGAGAAGCTAAAATTGAAGAACTTCAAGCTAGACTTGAAGAGATCAAAGCTGAAAACAGTGAAGAAAGTGAGTTCGAGGAACTTGAAGAGCGTTGTGAAAACCTCAAAGAAGAAACCGAAGACCTTTCTGCTCAGGTTGATGAGCTTAAAGAAGAGCTTGAGGCAAAACGAACTGAAGCCAATGAACTTGATCAGGAAATTTTCAAGAATTCAAACAGATTGGAAGAATTTGCCAAAAATCTTCAGGATATCACTGAAGAAATTGAAAGTTTGGAAAATCAATTCTCTGGTGTTTCAACTCAGATCGCTGATGAGCGAGAAGCAGTTAATGTTGCTGAAGTTAAAAAAGACGGACTTCGAGCTAAGTCTGAGGAACTTAAAGTTCAGACAGAACAACTTACAGCTGATTATAAAACGCTTAATGAAGAAGCGACAGTTAAGTCTAAAGAACTTATTAAACTTGAGTCGAGAATCAACTCTCTGAAGGAATTGAACGAAGCTCTAGAAGGCGTGAAGCAAGGTGCTTCAACATATCTCAAATCACATGAAGGTTCAGGAATAGAATTATTCGGTAATCTTGTTCAATGTGAAGATGAGTATACAAAAGCCGTTCAAACCCTCTTGGGTGAATTCATGGATGCTTTGATCGCTAACGATCAAGCTGATTTGAACGCTTTCTACAAGTGGTGTTCAGAGAATCGTGAAGAAGGGCTTGATTTCATCATTCCTAATAAGGCTATGAATGATTCAGGAGAGTCGATTGAAAGACTTGAGGTCAATGGTTGTAAGGGAATAAAAAAACTTTCTGAAATCATCAAAGTTTCAGATGACTTTAAGAGCAAGTTTGAAATTCTAACTAAGGGTTATTTTGTTGTTCCAGAACTAAGTGAAGAAACAACAAGAAACCTTCCAGAAGATATTGCTTTTAAAGCTATTTGTTCAGTTGATGGAAAAGTTGTGGTTAAAAACAACGGCAACAGCAGAACTCTTTCAATTTCAAGTGGCGAAAATGGACTTGGTTTGGTTGAGAGAAATAACCTTATTGAGCAACTTGAGAAAGAATATGAAACTCTTCTGGTAACGAGTACAGAACTTGAAACCAAAGTTTCTGACCTCGAAATCAAGCTGGAAGAAAGTAAGGCCGAGCTCGAATTGGTTCGAGCAGAATATTCAGAAGTTAGTACAGTGTATGCTTCGAAAAAATCGGCTCTGGAGAGTAAGCTTGCCAACATGGAAACTGGTGGGGCCAGACTTGATATTTTGAAAAATAGAAAAGCAGAAATCTCTAAATCAAGATTGGAGCTTATGGAACAAGAGGAAACTCTTGGTAATAAACATGAGCAAATTAAATCGTTGATAGAAGAGCTTTCGGCTAATTACGAAGAAAGAAAAGAATCTTACGAAGATAGAAAAGCTACTTACGAGGAACTCAGAGAAGAATTGATGTCCAAACAGGTTGCGGCTAAAACATTCCAAGAAAGACTTCAAGGAATCAGCTCGCAGGTTGAAGATATTCAAGTTCAACTTGAAAAGAGCATGATCAAAAGAGATCAGAATCTTGAGAGAATTGAAGAACTGAAGGCCAGCCTTGAGCAAGCTGAAAATGACATCAAGGAACTTGAAGACTCAAACCAAGAAGAAGCTTCAAAACTTCAAGATAAAGAAGAAGTTCTTAATATTATGAAAGATGAGCTTGGCCAGCTTCTCCTTGGAATGAAAGAAAGAGAAGATGAGGTTAAGGATCTAAACGGTAAAATCAACAAAGCTGAGAAAGAAATAGCTCAGGTTGAAGTCAAAATTTCTCAATCAATCGTTGAGGAAGAAGAAATCGTTAAGAACATCTTTGAAAAATACAGAATCGATCTCAGAGATGCGATTGGTAAGTTCCTTGAGTATGAAGAAAGTGATTACGAAGAACTAGCCGATGTTTCATCCATGTATTCAATGGAAACTGAGAATGGAACTGTTCAAGTTGAAAAAGAAGAATACGAATTTCATAGAAGATATGGTCAAGACCTTAAAGATTGTTCACACAAGCTTAAGAATTACAGAGTTGAGTTCAACAGACTTGGGGAAATCAACTGGCAGGCCATTGAAGACTATGAAAGACAAAAGCATCGTTTTGATTTCTTGAAACTTCAGGAAAACGAGCTTCGTATGTCTCTTGATGATCTTTCAAAGGCGATCGAGCATATCGATACAAAATCCAGAGAAAGATTCAAGCATGCCTTTAATGAAGTTAACACACGCTTTGAAAAAGTATTCCCAATCATCTTTGGTGGAGGGAACGCTCAGCTTAAAGTTACTGGTGACCTTGATGATCCAGAATGTGGTGTTGATATTATTGCCCAACCTCCAGGGAAGAAAATGGTGAATATCAATCTTATGTCAGGTGGGGAGAAGGCCCTTACTGCTGTATCTTTGATTTTCTCAATCTTCCTCGTGAAGCCAAGTCCATTCTGTCTTCTTGATGAGGTTGACGCTCCTCTTGATGATGCTAACGTTGGACGTTTCAACGAACTTCTAAGAGAGATGAGTTCTGATAGTCAGTTTATTCTTATTACTCACAATAAGAAGACCATGGAACTCAACGATACCCTTTATGGTGTGACCATGCAGGAGCCAGGGGTGTCAAAAGCCGTTTCCGTACAACTCCATTAAGTCTATATTCCTCCGTAATCCCTGATATGTTATACTGTCAGGGATTCGGAGGTTTCATTGAAAACAGCACTTATTTTCCTTTTAATTTCAAATAGTTATGCCATAGCTAAAGACTTTCTACCAGGTACGTTCAAGGTGGAATTTGCTCAGGAATATAAAACCTCACTCAAAGGAAAAGTGAAAAAAAGCAGTGGCAATATTCAATACAAGTATCCCTCTCAGATCAGATTTGAAGTGACCAAGCCAGATAAAGTTGTGTTCGTCAGTAATCAAGAAATGTCTTGGTATTACCAAGCTCCGTTCATTGAAGGTGAGCCGGGTGAACTTAATGTTCGAAAAACTGGAAAAACAGGTCTTAGTCGGTTTTTTGATGTTTTGAAAAAAGGTCTTAAGACCAATCAATTTTATGAAGTGAAGAATAATAAAGAAACTTCAGAAATTAAATTTGTAGAAAAGTTCGCCAAGGAACTGGATATTAAAGGGGCTTTGATAACTTTTAAGAATGATAAAATGGATTTTGAAAATATCAAGAATATGGAGCTGACTTATCTTGATGGACACAAAATAAAATTACATTTCACAGAGATGAAAACGGGGCTTTCAATGAACAAAGAAATTTTCGTTTTTAAAGCCCCTAAGAATACAAGAATTAATCAGTAAGTCGTGTATAGAAGAAGTTTTTCGGAAACATGAATGGTTTATTCGAAAGACTTCTTTTGTAATTGATGTAATTTCTCAAAACCAATTTCACATATTTTCTGGTCTCATCGTAAGGAATTCTTTCAATAAACTCGAGATGATCTCCGTTGAATCTGGTCTTCTTCCAATGCATGATGGCTTTCTCTGAAGCATTATAACTGCCAACGTATTCGATAAATCTGTTTTTAAATTGAATTTGAAGATCTTTTAAAAGCCTGGCTCCGAGATAGATGTTTGTCTGGGGATCATAGAGATCGGTATAGGTTTTATATCGAACACCTGCACGAGTTTTAAGCTGCTCAGCTCTTTCTGGAGTGAGTTGAAGAAGACCAAAGGCATCGGCCCACGAGCGAACCTCAGGATCAAAGGCAGACTCTTGTCTCATAATGGAGTAAATGAATGACGAAGAGATTTTAAATTTTCTTGAAGCCTTTTTAACCAAATCCCTGAATGGAGATGGGAAGACAATTGGAAGATACGAGTCTGCCAATTTGTATCTTTCATCAGATGGAATTGAGAAATAAAGTTTAAGTGCTCCTTCATACCAATCAACTGTTGAAAAATAAGGAAGATAACTAATTTTCTCTTCAGTGTTTTTCAATACAGGTGTTTTGTTTTCAAGATAACTCTTGCCCATTTGTTTCTCAGTCAAGGCCTTTAGCCACATGATGGTGTAGTCTTCAGCGAGTTTATTCTTAAGCTCAGGAGCCACTGGAAACTCAATTCCCATTTCAGATCTGGCCATGATGCCATAATAGTGTTGAGGCGAGTGAGTCAGCAGATCCATATAAATCTCTCGAGACTTGGTCTTTTGCTTGATCTTTCCATAGGTTCTTGCAAGCCAGAATTTATAGCGAAGTTGATCAATCGGATCTTTAATTCGTGTAATGGCATTTTCAAATGCCTTTGCAGAATCGTCGTATTGCTTTTGCAGATAGAGCGTCCAGGCATAGGCCCAGCTGACTTTTAAGAATAGGTCATTGTCATCGATTTCCTTTTCAAAAGCAGATTTGTAATTCTCAATCGATTTTTTGAAATGATTGAGTTCAGAGTGAATTTCACCTTTGAGCCAGTAGGCATGTGCCAATTGAGTTTGAGTGGCACGTTCATCAGCGAGAATCTCATCCAATATTTTATGAGCTTTAGATCGATTGTTTTCAGTCCAGTAGCGACGAGCAATGAGGGTTTTATACTCAAAAAAGTATTTAAGATACTTATCTTTAACGTCTTCTTTGTCTTGGAAAAGATTTAATTGAACTAGTAGTTCTTCAAGAATCATACGGTATTTGACGTTGTCTCTTTTTTGAACTTTCCAGCTCATGGCCAATCTTTCATAGGCTTTCACAACTTCATCAATTGAAGAAGATGTATCCTGGCCGATTGCGCGAAACATACCTGTGGCCTTTTCAAACTCTCTATAGCGTTCATAATCTCTGGCAACATCAAAGAGTTGTTCGGGTTTAGGTTCTTTGATGTATTTGGGTGAGAGAACAGTGAGTTTTTCGAAAAGTTTATCTTTAAGACCTTGGTCTTCAGCCAGATCCAATGCTTTTAGCATGTATTTAACTTGATCTTCTCTGATGTCTTGATAAAAAGCCAACTCACCTAGAAATTTAGCCTGGTGATCTCTAAGTCCAAATTCACGACTTCTTTGAAGAGCAGCCATGAGGAAGTCTTCTTTTGCCCAAGGAACGATTTCATTTTTTGGATAGTCCATTCGCTTTCGAAGTTCGATCACAGACATGGGACAATTTTTTAGTATTTGAATATCGACTAATACAGGAAGTGGAAAAGTCGTTTCTTCTAGGACTTTGAATTTGGTGCAGGCCTCTTGATTTCTTTTTTCTGAAGCAAGTTTTTGACCATGAAGATAAATTCTAGCCCACTTTTCTTCCATATTCAGGTGGGTGTAATTATCTAACTCACTTGAACCTTTCGCTAAAAGATTTCTGGTTTCTTCCATGAACTTTTCAGTTGGAGGAGGAACCATTGGCTTATGGGCACAGGAGGAAAGAATGAGGACAATTGAGATAAATGTAATGAGTTTTTTCATGAGTTTATTTTCGCCTGTGGACCTCTAACTGTAAACTGTTGGAATCCTGTAACCCATCTCAGTTAAACCCCTGTAAAAATGGGGAATTCCTTTGAAAAATGATTCATTTTGTCATAGATAGGGCTATCTCAAAATCAAGGAGCCATTGTGCAGACGACGACCGGCGGGGACGTAAGTAGCAAATTCGTAGAAAAATCAGTTCATTTCACCTCACTTGGGTGTTCAAAAAACCTAGTTGATAGCCAGGTGATGCTTGGGCATATGGGGCTTGATGGTTTCAAAGTGACACGAGACCCTTCTGAGGCCGAAGTCATTATTGTCAACACATGCTCTTTCATTGAAGCTGCTAAAAAAGAATCAATCGACACTATTCTTGAAATGGCCGATTTTAAAAATGATGAGCAAGGTAATTGTCAGGCCCTAGTTGTTTCAGGCTGTATGGCCCAAAGATACGCAGCTGAACTCGAAGCTGAATTACCAGAAGTTGATCTTATCATTGGAACTGGTGAATACCATAAAATCGTGAAGCTTCTTAAAACTTTTGAAGAAGGAAAACTTGAAGCCAAAAGCTTTGTTGAAATTCCAAAATTCATTCACACTGAATACGATCCAAGACTCAATACATCTCCATTCTATATGGCCTGGCTTAAAATTTCTGAAGGCTGTAACAGGAACTGTACTTTCTGTATCATCCCAACTCTTAGAGGAAGACTTAGATCGAGAACTGTTGACTCTCTCGTGGCCGAAGCTCAAAACCTTGCAGCAACTGGTGTTCGTGAGTTGAACCTTATTTCTCAAGACCTCTCTGACTATGGTGTTGATCTCGATGATAAAAATAACCTCTATGAACTCCTTTCAGGACTTGAGTCTGTAGAGGGAATTGATTGGATAAGATTGTTCTACTTCTACCCAGATGAGCTTACTGACGAAGTGATTGAAAAAATTGCTTCAAGTGAAAAGATCTGCAGCTACCTCGATATGCCAGTGCAGCACTTCAGTAATGAAGTTCTAAAGAGAATGAATCGTAAGATTACTGGTGAAGAAATTCTCACCAAAGTTGGGAAGCTTCGAAGTCGAATCCCTGGAATGGTGATTAGGACTTCGATTATTGTAGGTTTCCCTGGGGAAACGGAAGAAGATTTCCAAAAGCTACTTGATGGTGTGAAGGAAGCTAGATTTAACCACCTTGGAATTTTTCGCTATTCAGATGAAGAAGGTACTCCAGCATACAGGTTAAAAGACAAAGTTCCTCAAGAAGTGATTGAAGAGCGGTTTGATCGTCTTTTTGAAGTTCAAAAAGAAATCGCTAGAGAGCTCAATCAGGAATTTGTCGGAAGAACGATCGACGTTTTAGTTGAAGGTTACCATGAGGATACGGAACTCTTGATTTCAGGACGTCACTTTGGACAAGCTCCTGACATCGACGGGAAAGTTATTATTAACGATACTGATGGAAGGGTCCTAAAACAAGGAGACCTCGTAAAAATCGAGGTCTCAGAAGTTCTAGATTATGATCTATTAGGTAAACTCGTTTAGAGTTTGTGGTTTGGATACGAAGGTGGCAGTACTGGAGATAGGACTGGCATCGGTGCAAAATTGTATGTTGGAGCCCCACTACACTTATTATTGGTTGGGGTTGCCATAGAGTCGATGTCTCCATAGTCATTAAGTCCACCTTCTAGTAGGTCTCCAAAAACTGCGACAGCTCCAGGGTTAGATTTATCTATTTCTTTAAATCCTAACTTAGTTTGGAAATCCTGGTTCCATTCTCTAACAAGTACTCTAATGATTCCTCTACTGTCCCCTGAAGCGTTTCTACACTCGTAGGTATAAAGAGGATGAGTTTTAAAGGTGGCATTAAATCCCATAAAGCTGTTACCAGGGTTGTTAGCAGAAGAAATTAAACCACCGACATCATAAACATAAGGGTTTGCAGCGATGGGCTCTGCACAGTTATTCTCACCAATGTAATTGGAAAGAATAGTGTTATTGCCTTCGATTCGCTCGTTTCTTTGGTTATTGGCCGTAATATCTTCTTGTGAGTAAGCAGAATAATAGTCATAGGTGATAGTTCCGTCGGATGCAATCAGGTTAGAGATCATGGCACCATTTTCTTTCTTGGTGTCGGCATCAAGTCCTCCAGATGATCCATTAATCCCTTTGAATGAGCTTGCAACGCAATGACCATAGTTACCACCACAGGCTACTTGATCAGTGTCTGCAGGAGCACTTCTAGTACAATCTTTCATTTCAGCTCGACCAGCAGCGATCGAGCACGGAACACCACCAGAGTAGGAACAGTCATTATGCTGTCCTTGGAATTCCCATGTTCCGCTATCTCCCTCACAATCAGTTTGAGTAGCACAAGCTGCAGCATTAGCACCACTGCAGTTCGTTGCAGGGGTTGTACAACCCATATTGTTTGCAATACATGAGGCAGCTGTTGTGTCTGCAGTTAGTCCAGCTGTACCATAAGGAGCAGGACCTTCATAACATTCAAATCCGTTTAGACTCCAAACATACTCTACGATCTGGACAGCGCCTTCATCGCAGTTAGGTCCATCTTTATCTTCTAGCAAGAGTTCTCTAAAGACGTCTTTGTAATCAAAGCCACCATTTTCTCTTAAGCACATATCTCTTGGGGAATCAATTCCATTTGTCCCTGCGGCATCGCGAGTGTACTCATTTGTAGGAGCGGCCAGTGTTCCAGCTGCACTTCCTATGAGTGTAGTATTACATGCAGAAAAGTTATTGTGCTTATAAATATCAGTCGTGGCCACATCGGTTGTACCTGGTCTGAACTTATACATGGTATAAGGTTCATGGGCCACGAACTCACACTGGGCACCAGAAACTTCAAGCTTAAGTTTCAAGCCGTTGAACCAAAGGTCCTCTTCTCCAATTTCAAGGTAACAAAGAGTATCGTTGTTCAAATTCCAGGTACCGCCACTGTTTTCACACTCTGTTCTGTTTCTGCCAGAACCAGCAGTACAGGTTCCAACTCCCATTTGAGCCTCAAACATCCCGCAAGGAGCAAGTTGGTTTCCTTTTCCTGCTCTATGAAGAACAACTGAGGTGTTTCTGTTGTTATCACTGGTAAAAGCCTGCAACTCAAAATATTCTAAAATCTCAAAAGCTGCTTTAAATGTTGTTTTCCCTGCTCCGTTAGAAGCTTCTACTTGGTACTCTGTTCTTGTAAGATTTTCTGAGTTGTTAACATTATCTGTTATGATTGAACCTGTAGCAGGATCAAAAACCATACCCGGAGGAGCTGTCACTGGAGTAAGAGAATAGGTAGAGGTCCCAATGCCCTTATCAAGAAAGAATGGGAATTCGTAAAAGTTTCCTTTCTTGAGATAGAAGGCTGGAACATATGTTACCGCACCAATCCCAATAGGTGTAGGAGGCGCTGGGTAAGGATTTTCATCGTCAATTGAATGAGCAGTTCTTAAGAATCCCTTGTTGAGAACGGCTACGACTCTTTCCTTGTTGGAGCCATCAATGATGTCACCAAAAGCTTCATAATGATTTCCACCATCAGAATCTAGAGGATAAATTAAAGGAAGTGTAGAATTTAGATCTGTAGTGGAGAAAGTGTCTCCAGTTGAAATATCTGTATTGTTTAAAGAAAGCAAAATATCTAATTCAATTGTACTTGAAAAGATGTCCAATATTGTTGCAACTGATCCACAGCCTACGTAGCGCTCGCAATTACCAATGAGATTACTTCTTCTTTTCGTATGGGCAAGACCAGCGTCTGAAGTTGTAGAGAAGTAGTTTTGGAGTTCGTTATTTACAGTCGTATCACCATCTGAAGCAATGTCTACAGGTGAGGTCGCCCTAACGAAGATATAATAGTGTATGCCCAAACCAAACTCCGTACCATCAGCAACATTGCTTCCATTCTGGACCATGTTGACGATACCTTTGGCACCGTTCTCAGCAGAGATATGGTAAGAGGAATCACCGTCAATGTAGTTTGTCCAACTAGATACGTCAGTTGTGGTTCTAATAACAAATGAGTTTGGTACAGCTCTATATACTGTTGCCTTTGGAGATTTATAAGGGAATGAATTATCAATACTTTCATAATTTTTGAAAGCACATCCTCTGATATATTGAACCAGAATATAACTTAAGGCCGGAATATTATGTTCAACTTTGGCTAGGACTCGACCAACAGTCATTTCTTGACTGTCAGTAGCTCCAGTTCCACAGCTATTTGTTGAAACAAAATCTCCAACGTTGAAAAGTCTGGCATCATTGACTTCTAAAAGATACTGATCGGCGTAAGAACCATCCAACGCAGGATCAGTGACTTCAAAGTTCTCTGTAACTGACGCTACATTTGTCGTTCCTAGGTCACCAAACTTAACTGTACCAACCCAAGCTCCCGTTGCAGAATTGACTACATCTGGGAAGAAGCTAAAGAGTCCGCCACTCCAAAGTGGGTTGATTGCATAAACAGTGAGTGGCGCTTCTTGAATTTCTGTTTCAATATATCCATTAAAGACACCAGTTGTTCTACTGAATGAAAGTGATGGTGGTCTTGAGTTGAAGTCCGTAAAGAATCTCACACCATTTTCAGGTCCAAGAGTTGGGTTGAGATATGGTCCAGGAGAGGCCACAATCGGAGGAAGCCCAAGTGGTCCTACATTGATATCTCCAGGTGTTGTTGAAGTTTGAAAAACGTTTGTTACTTTTTTAATAGTGGCCTCAGGTCCAAGATAAGAACTGTTGTCATCGACTGTGCCATCTTTATAGAAATCACCAGTTAATTTGGTAACAATGATGCTTCTGTGAGTTGTATCAACGAAGATTACTGTACCTGTACCCGCAACAGCTCCATCCTTATCGAGAGAAGAAACTGAATCGCCAATAGAGAAAGCAGCAATACTTCCTTGCCCTACAAAATCTTGGAGGTCGAGTTTAACAGTTGTACTTTGCTGATAGTTGAAGTCTCTGCTATTTGGAACAGCGTAAGCCGCAATTTTTACAGTTTTACAAATACTCTGATAAGTGACGATTCCAGACCCTGGAAAAGTTTCATTTAGGAATCTCATTTTGATCCCTACTTTATAAGGTAGACCATAATTTGGTCCTGGAGTCGTATCTGAAGTGATGGCACTTGGAGTTCCTGAAAAATATCCACCGGCAACATCAAGTGACATACCAGAAGGAAGAGCAGGTCCTGAACCGTTAGTTGCAGCGTCGCAAGCAGCAGGAGTGCTATCCAAATCAGGTTGAACTAGCCAAAAAGTAAACTTCAGGTCTTCAATCATGACTCTGAACTCTGAAGCCTCTGGAGTATTTTCTGCGAAGATTCCCTTACAAAAAGTAGAAGCAAGATCACCGTCTACAACAGGTCTGATTCCACATGGACCAAACTCTGAGAAAGGTTCAGCATCTGGATCAATTTTTTTACCAACTTCAAAAATGAAAATTTGAGATTCAAGGTCAGCGGGAGTGTCAGAATAGGCTAGCCCTGTAGGAACAGTTATCTTGGAGAAGTCCACACTCTCTGGAACTTTTTCTACAACAGGTGCAGCGGCTTCTTGTTTTTTCTTAGCAGGCTCTTCTTTGAACTTAGTGAAGCTGTCTGGCATACAGCCTGACAACAAGAAAGAAAGAAGAATGCCTACATACACTACCTTTGGCGTTTTCATACGTTTAATTATCGGTTTTTTTTTCACGGGAATTTAGGGTCTGAGCGATTTTTCTTTAAAATTAGTGACTTGAGTGTTTTGGTCGGGTTTATTTTATTTGTAAGACATCCAGAAAATGCCAATTCGTAGTGGCAACAAAATGTGCAAACCATTGAAAATAGGTATAAACATGAAAGCCAGGGGTAATTTTTACAAAACTAGGCAGATATTGCTGTAATGCGTCATAAAACCGAGTAGAATCCTTGTAATTATAAAGCCATAAGGATTTTAGCCATGCTCAAGCTCAAAAAACAGATGAATTTCCTCATTATTGAAGATGATCAACTTTCTCGTCTTACTCTTTCAAACCTCCTAAAGGAATATGGGTTGGTTTACGAGGCCAAAGACTCACAAAGTGCAATTGATCTTATTAATGATGGTCAATTTGATATGGCCTTCATTGATTTGGATCTCGAAGATGGAGATTTAAAAGGCCTTGAGATTATTTCACCAGCATCTCGAAAGGGAATTTATCCCGTTGTCCTTTCTGGTAGAGAAGAAGATGGATGTATTGAAGAAGCTTACCTAAAAGGTTGTCAGGATTATTTGGTAAAACCTTTTAACAAAGCTTCTCTTGATATGGTTTTGAAAAAATTCTCTTTGATTGAAGGAAAAGGAACTCTTAGAAAAGTTCTCGCGACAAATTACATCACGCAAGATGAGCCTTTGATCAAGGAACTTGAAATCATCAATGAAATTGTTCTAAACGACAAACCAGTACTTATCTTTGGACCAACAGGTACAGGTAAAAGTCATATTGCCAAAACTATTCATGAACTCATTCATGGAAATGATGACAAGTTTATTGCCCTGAACTGCTCTGAGATTCCTGAAAACCTTTTAGAGTCTGAGCTGTTTGGTTATGAGAAGGGCGCATTCAGTGGTGCTGACAAAAATAAAAAAGGGAAGCTTGAATTAGCAGATGGTGGAACGCTATTCCTTGATGAGATTGCTACGATGCCATTGTTGCTTCAAAAGAAGCTTCTTAAAGCTATTGAAGAGAAAACGTTCTATCCACTAGGAAGTGAAAAGTCTGTAAAGTCCAACTTCAGACTTGTGTCTGCGACTTGCGAAGACTTGAAGTCTTTGGTGGCAAAAGGTGACTTTAGAGAAGACCTCTATTTCAGAATTGAAGGTTATAATATTAATCTCAAGAGTCTCGCAGAAAGAAAAGGTGATATTGCCTTACTCGTAAAACATTTCTTGAAGAAGTCTATTCGTAGAGTAGTGATTCCAGCTGATGTAATGAATGTCCTAGAAGGTTATCAGTGGCCAGGAAATATCAGAGAGCTTAGAAAATGTGTCGAAATGCTTCAAAGTAAAGCATCGGGAATCATCGGCTTGAATGATCTGCCTTCAAATATCGTTGCAAACTCGCATCCATGTGAAAAGGTATCAGTTTCTACGCCAGTTGCTACCATCAAAACAAATGAAGTTGTGACTTCTGTTTCAACAGCAACGGCTAGCTTCATCTCTGATCAGCAGATCAATTATATTTCAGAGCATGGACTTAAGGCCTTTATCGAAAAAGTTGAAGATGAAATGGTGGACTACTTCTATAAGCAAAATTCAGAAAAGGTTCGTCAGACACTTCAGCAGCTAAAAATATCCAATAGTTCTTTTTATAGAATCATGGATAGATTGAAAGCTGAATCAAATGGACAATTGACTCAATAATGAAAGATCAATCGAAGTTAATCCATGATATCAATTCTGGTCTGTCTTCTTTAAGTCAGGCCATAGAATTGATTGATACTGACAACACCAATACTGAGCTCTTGTCACAGATCACACCTCTCGCCCTTGAGAAAATCACTCAAGTTCTCGCAGATTGGGAAGAACTCAAAAATCAAATTCGCGAATAAGGCGATACCACCACACCCGATTTTGGGTTAAAATCTCTATTGAATCCATTTTCAAGTATTTGCCAAGGAGTAGGCTTTGAAGAAGCAAATTCTCGCCATCATTATAGTAGGTTTAATTCCAGTGAGCTCATATGCCCTGGATATGCAGGAAATCAAAGAGAAATTGAGACCTCATGCTGTTAAATATCTAGGTGAAGAGACGGCCATAAAGCTTTTGGGAGAAGATCCTAATGATGTCAAACTACCTCCTATTCCTAAGGTCGTAGAAAATGCAACTTCAACTGATGTGTATGATGACAAAGAAGATGTCGAAAATATTCCAGCTGACAAAAGAGACGCCTATAACCAAGCATTTGTGACAGA
>SBGE01000078.1 GCA_006226755.1 Deltaproteobacteria bacterium
ACAATATAGTCATTCAATTCATTGAACTCATTTTTGTCTTCAATATGAATTGTATGTTTGTGACCTTCATAGTGAACAATCTTGTCGAAACCTTTTGCTGTATTTCTGGTGCGAACACCTTTAATGGCAGAAGAAGCGACCTGTCTTCCATCGAGTTGGCTTTCTTCAAGGAAAGCAATTCGGCTATTGCTGATCTTTAAGGCCTTCTTGAGTCGAGGTGATGAACAGACAATATTGGCAGCCATCGCTTGAGTCGTCAGACCTAGGATAATAAAAGTAATAAATGTTTTCATAAGTTTTCTCATAACTTCCTCACTTAGGAGTTTTGTTCTCGTAGATATATTTGCAACGTGCATGCCAATGAATACCTTCTTTAGGATCTGTAAATACAGGGGTTTAGGGACTGTGCGAATTGAGTAAAAAGTCGACAATTTGATAGCTGTCTAAACCTTCAACACTTTTTTGGGGATTTTCATAATTACGATCACTTAAATCTTGTCCAACGGGGTGATTTCAAGTAAAAATCTCGTTTAATTTCCGACAGTTCCGTTAGATTGTCGCTGCTGTAAACCGACACAAAAAAGGACCCTCTCATGAGCGAAAAAGAACTCGAAGCACAGAACCCTAAACTTTTCAGAATTCGTCACTCTTTGGCCCACATCATGGCCCAAGCAGTTCAAAAACTTCGTCCAGGAACGAAACTTGGTTTTGGACCAGCGATTGAAGATGGATTCTATTATGATTTTATTCTTCCAGAGCCCATAACGGATACCGATTTTAAAGACATCGAAAATGAAATGAAAAATATCATCAAGCAAAAGCAGGAATTCTCACATGAGGATCTTGGAATTGATGAGGCCTTGAAAAAAATTAATGAAATGGGTGAACCCTACAAGGCTGAGTATGCTGGTGAGTTGATCAAAAAAAATAATTTGAAAGAACTTCGTTTTTACCAAAATGGTGATTTCGTAGATATGTGTGAAGGTCCTCACGTCGACAAGACTGACGACATTCCTCACAACTGTTTTAAACTTAGAAGTGTTGCCGGAGCTTATTGGAGAGGTGATTCTGATAACGAAATGATGACCAGAATCTACGCCTGGGCCTTTGAGAGCAAAGAAGATTTGATGACTCATCAAAGAAGATGGGAAGAAGCTCAAAAAAGAGATCATAAGAAACTTGGAAAAGAACTTGAGCTTTTCCATATCGATGAAGAAGTTGGAAAAGGTTTACCTCTTTGGCTTCCAAATGGAACTATTCTTAGAACAGAGCTTGAGAAATACATGAAAGAATTGGAGTACAAGGCCGGCTTTTATGAAGTGGCTACTCCACACTTAACGCATACTTCTCTTTATCATAAAACAGGTCATTTGCCTTACTATGAAGAGCATATGTATCCATTCATGAAGATTGCAGATGCTGACGGTCATACTGCTGAAGAATATTGTCTTAAGCCAATGAACTGTCCACATCACCACAAGATTTTCTCTTCAAGGCTAAGATCTTATCGTGAATTGCCTCTTAGGCTTGCTGAGTACGGACAGGTTTATAGATACGAAGATCATGGTTCACTTTCAGGGCTTCTCAGAGTTCGTGGGATGTGTATGAATGATGGACATATCTACTGTACTGAAGAACAAATTGAAGAAGAATTTCTCTCTGTGATGGAAATGCATAAGACTCTATACGCCACCATGGGAATCAGAGATTATCATATGCGTTTTTCAACTTGGGATCCTGAAGATCCAAAGGGGAAAAACAAATATGTGAATAATCCTGCTGCATGGGAAAAATCACAGAACATGATTTTGAAGGCCATGGAAAAATCTGGTCTTCCTTTCAAAGAAGGTAAGGGAGAGGCTGCATTCTACGGACCTAAGATTGATTTCCAGTTTAGAACTGTAACAGGTCGTGAAGAAACAGCATCTACCAATCAATTGGACTTTGCTGTTCCAGAAAGATTGAATCTTCATTACAAAGGCGCAGATGGAGGAGAACATCACCCATACATTATCCATAGAGCTCCAGCAGGAACTCATGAGAGATTTATCGCCTTTTTGATTGAGCATTTTGGAGGAGCTTTTCCAACATGGATGGCCCCTGTTCAGGTTAAAGTTGTCACCGTCAGTGAGAAATTTAATGACTATGGTGAAAAGATCGCGAAGATTTTGAGAGATGATTTTATCAGAGCTGAGTTTGATAATTCAGGAGAAAGTCTGGGTAAAAAAGTCAGAACTGCCACTAAAATGAAGATCCCTAATGTACTCGTCATTGGTGATAACGAAGTACAGAACGAGTCCATTACTTTGAGACGTTATGGAATAGAAGAGCAAAAAACCATGCCATTCAAAGAATTCCATGGCTGGCTCAAAGACGAGATCAAAAACAGAGTTCTAAACGAACACGTTCTTCAACGATAAAGACAAAACCCCACGCTAAGCGTGGGGTTTTTTTTACCTCGCTAATTCATTCCAAGTTTTTGATATCATTAATATAACTACATAATGATTATGTTGATGAATCAACTCGGATAAATGATGGCCGTTCTTTTGGTGGCTGCTCGAAACA
>SBGE01000118.1 GCA_006226755.1 Deltaproteobacteria bacterium
TATGGACCAAAAGGGACATTAGATGAAACTCACGTCAGGTTCTATACCAGACCGACATTCATTCAACTTCTTGAAAGAGCTGGTTATAAAATTAAAGATATGGACTACACTGGACTCCCGTTTGAAGTGGTTTTTGAATCGGTTGGAAAGAGTCGACTTTTAAGATTTGTGGATGCCTTTTATTTTGCCCTCGTTAAATTCTGGCCGAAGATGTTTTCCTACCAGTTTGTCGCAGTTGCTGAAATGACCAAATACAACGCCAAAGATGGTGAAGGACTCATAAAGTAAGGATCTTTTAATGGAATTAATTACATCCTTTTTTGATGAGCAAGTTAAAGTCTTTAAGGCTCAAGTCTTTGGAGACGATAGAGGCTTTTTTCAAGAATCTTATAATCTTAAGCGCTTTCATAACTTTGGAATAACGGCTGACTTTATTCAAGACAATCATTCCTATTCTGCAACTAAGGGAACGATTAGGGGACTTCATTTTCAAACTGATCCTATGGCTCAGGCTAAGCTTGTAAGAGTTGTGAAAGGTTCCGCTCTTGATATTATCGTGGATATTAGAAAAGATTCGCCAACTTTTGGAAAGTTTGAACAATTTGAAATTAACGAAAAAAATCAAATTCAAATATATATTCCAAGAGGCTTTGCCCATGGTTTTTGTACCTTAGAAGATGACACTCACTTCTGTTACAAAGTGGATAATTATTATTCCCCTGAAAATAATGCTGGAATCATTTGGAATGATCCTACAATCGCAATCAAGTGGCCTACCGAAAATCCAGTTCTTTCTGAACAAGATAAAAAATGGAAGACCCTTGAGGAGGCTTTTCTTTGAAAATTCTTCTCTTTGGAGCCACAGGGCAGTTAGGACAAGATATTCAAAAAGTTTTTGAAGGTGCATCGATTACAAAATTTTCATCAAAAGAATTTGATTTTTCTTCAACTGACAAACTTGTTGTTAATGACCAATACGATATTATTATCAACGCAATGGCCATGACCAATACCGGTCTTTGTGAAGAGCAATCATCATTAGCCTATAAGTTGAACGCTGAGAGAGTGGGAGAAATTTCAAAACTCGCTGCTTTTATGGATGCAGTCCTTTTTCATTTCTCAACGGACTATGTATTTGATGGGTTAGAAAAGAAAAAATACACAGAGACAGATCTTCCAAGTCCAGTGAGTATCTATGGCGCTTCAAAGCTCGCTGGAGAGTTTCACGCCAAGATGTATCACAAAAAAATTTTTGTTTTTCGCGTCTCCTCTTTGTTTGGAGTCGGCGGCAACAATTTTGTCAAAGTCATGCTTCAAAAAGCTAAAAATGGAGAATCTTTGACTGTGGTTGACGATCAGTTCATGTCACCAACACATAGTTTAGATGTGGCAAGAGTAGTCAAATATTTTGTTGATAACAAAGTAGAAGATTACGGAGTTTTCCATGTCTCAAACCAAGGTGTTTGTTCATGGTTTGAATTTACAAAAGAAATTTTAAATATAGCGGGATTGAATGTTGAACTTTCACCAGTTTCTCATACTCAGTTTCCTGCCAAACTTAGAAGACCAGAATATAGCCCTCTTGATATAAGTAAAATTTCAAAATATCACCAAATGCCAGATTGGAAAGTCGCACTTGGTGAATTTTTGGGATTACTGGAGAAATAAAATGAAAGGTATTATCCTCGCCGGCGGAGCAGGTTCTAGACTTTATCCACTAACACAAGTCATGACTAAACAATTGCAGCCTATTTATGACAAGCCGATGATTTACTATCCTTTAAGTCTTCTGATGATGACAGGAATAAAAGAAGTACTGATCATCACAACTCCTCATGATCAGCCGCATTTCAAATCACTTTTAGGTGATGGATCACGTTTTGGTATATCTCTTCACTATGAAACTCAAGCTGAACCTAAAGGGATCGCTCAAGCCTATACCATAGGTGAGAAGTTCTTAGATGGTGAAGATTCCATGATGATTCTTGGGGATAACCTTTTTCACGGAAACTTTCAGTGCTTTAGAAATGCTGTTGAAAAGCAAAAGAAAAAAGAAGGTGGAGTCAAGGCCCATATCTTTGCTTATCCAGTGAAAGACCCCGAAAGATACGGAGTGGTTGAATTTGAAAAGAAAACAGGAAGAGTCATCTCCATCGAAGAAAAACCAGAGAATCCTAAATCCCATTTCGCTATTCCTGGGCTCTATATTCTAGATGGATCAGCAGCTGAAAGAGTAAAGAATCAAAAACCTTCTAAAAGAGGAGAGCTTGAGATTACTGATCTTAACCAGACCTATCTTGACGAAGGAGCATTGAACGTTGAGGTGATTTCTCGTGGTATGGCCTGGCTTGATACTGGAACTCCTCAGTCTTTTCTTGAAGCCAATTCCTATATTGGCGCTCTAGAGCAAAGACAAGGTTATAAAGTTGCTTGTTTGGAAGAGATTGCTCTTCGAATGGGCTTCATTGATTCAAAGCAGTTTTCAAAAATCATTGAGGAAACTCCAAATAGTCCTTATCGCGACTATCTTGGAATTATTTTAAAAGAGCACGGAAAATAAGAT
>SBGE01000157.1 GCA_006226755.1 Deltaproteobacteria bacterium
CAATATTAATTGTTTATATTTTGACCCATTTTATTCGTTTTTACTTTTCTTTATTGTTTGGAGTCTCGTTCGGGGCATTTTTGATGGGGATTCATGCCGACGGTCGCTTTCTATGGAAGCGAATCGGGGGCGGTGGAAGAGTTGTTTTCGAGACTTTTACTTCACCTCTTCTCGTCTTTGATTTACCGCTTTTTGGAGGAAACCCAACTCTTAAAGAGAGGTTGAGTTTCACTAGACTGGTTGAAAAACCTGAGATTTGGGCCAGTAAGGGAAGATTTGTATTTCTTCCTGTTTTTCTCTTTTTGGCCTTTGTGGCCCCTCTTCTTCAAAATCTCACATTGATTGATGGGCTTGTGGTTTCATTTTCTACTGAAAAGAAAGAAAAAATTGGTCAAAATACGAACTTTGACTCTTTTAAGTATCATCCTTCAAATCGCTTCAAACTGAATAGTTTCACCAGTCTTCAAAATCAGCGTTTTGTTCTTCTTCCATCATTTCAAATCACCAAGAAAAATAACAAACAGCGGATCAATCCGTTCCTCATTATCTACGATACAAAGAATGGTGCCGATGGAGAGTTTAGGATTACAGGTAAAGTAGATCTTCTCGATATCCTCGATAGGGCGAGAAAGGGAAATCCTCTTTTTAAAGCTCGATACAAAGAACTTTATCAAACCCTTAATGAAGATAGAAAAATTTATGACAAAAAACCTTATCGGCAGGAATATGGTAAGAAATTTTTGATTTCAAAACTTGTGACCGACGAAGTCGAATCCTTGATTCAATCGAGTTTTGAACTAAGTCTATCAAAGCTACCTTCCCACGTTCTCGATAATGGTCCATTTATCAGAGGCTATGTCGATTTGAGAAACTCCTTATTGACGATTCCTACAAAAGGACAAGTTCCGGAAGTCGACATCGTTAAAATGGGAAGTACTGAGTTTTTGCGATTCAAGCAGGTCTTTGATAACCCCCCCGAGGGTCAACGCGCATATCAAGAAACCTTGTTGCCACTGACAACCAATAATGCCCTCATTTATACTTTTAACTGGGGCAAGGGAATGCAAGATGCTCTTTCTCGTAAAGAGTTCAGAGAGAGCTTTTTTGGTGTTGTAGACTGGTATTTTGATTACAGTGACGTCTTTACTTTTCCAGAGACAATTGAAGATATGAAACCCCTTCATATTCTTGATTTTTTCACCAAGAATGATCTCACCAAAAAAGAAAGAGACCGGCTGGAAGAGTATATCTATCATTATTACTTCAAGCTTGGCCGTGATTCCTTACAACGTAATGATGATAAGCTGAGAAATTTTATCATTTCAAGCTTGAATAGATTATTTTTAATCGCAAGATTGAAGAATTCTAAAGAAAACTATTACTCCACTAACTTTTTCAATCTTGTCACCGGACTCAAAAAGTCTTTGATGAACAAGAGTAACCAGTATTTTAATTTTTGATGAATTGGATAACAGCAACAATTTATGGAATTATACAAGGCCTGACTGAATTTCTCCCTGTCTCAAGCAGTGGACATTTGGCCTTGCTTCCAAAAATCATGGAATTTAAAGATCCAGGCGTTTTGTTTGATCTCTCTATGCATGTTGGGACTGCTGTGGCCATTATCGTCTATTTTCATAAAGATCTATTGATGATGACGAAAAATCTTTTAAGCATTCTCACTGAAAGGAGAATCACCGAGCAATCTTCTTATCCAGTCAATGTCATTATTTCTACCGTGGCGACATTAATTTTGGTTCTGTTGATCAAAGGACCGGCGATGAAGTTTGGTCGAACTCCGTCAATGATTGGAATAAATTTGATTGCATTTGGTATCCTGATGTTCATTAGTGATTTTAGGGGAACTAAGGTCGATACGGATTATATGTATACAAAGGTCAGACCAGGGAAGGCCCTGATGATAGGCCTGTTTCAGGCGATAGCTATTTTTCCAGGAGTGTCTAGGTCAGGTTCAACACTGACAATTAGCCGTTTCATGGGATTATCTCGTACAGAATCGACTCGTTATTCTTTTCTTTTATCTCTTCCGATCATTATTGGAGGCTTTATATTGAAGCTCCCTGAAATGATGAATGGAGAGCAGTCTTTTGATCTGGCTCCTTGTCTCGTTGGGGGGCTGATTTCGTTTATTGTTGGCTTTATTACGATTCATTATTTTTTGAAGCTTATTCAAAAACTTGGTTTGGCAGTTTTTGCGTTCTATCGTGTAATTTTAGGTGCTTTGATTTTTTGGATACTCTAGAAAGTACTACAATCCAAGAAAGAAATAGGTGAGTCAGTGTTGTTTGCAATCGCAACTGGAACACAATATACAGCTTCGTTGTATTTCAGACCGGCATCATAAAGGTCAGCTAGTCCTGAAAAATTATTGGACTTGTTCCCACTATCAATAAACCTTCTGATTCTCTTATCAGCATGATCAGATTCTTCATGTCCTGGGTACATAAGGTTGGCCAATGCTACACCTCTTGCAACTACACCTGAAGCACAAATCTTTTGAGTACAGGCCAGTCTTTCTAGGGTCGTTGGACTTGTAATAAAGCCGTCATCATCAAATTCGCTTTCAGCAATTTCTTTAGCAGCTGAAGAAACAAATCTGTTATAGTAAACGCTTAAGTTGGTGTAGTCGGGAAGAGCACATGAGTTGTTCGCCGGATTAATGAATCCTGTACAACAAGCAGAAGCGTCTTCACTACCTTCAAGAATTTCACCTGCAGGCTTACAGCATTTAAATTCATCAGCTGAAAATCTTGGGTTTAAACTATCGAGGAAGTTCTCTTCGTCGGCCAAGCTTAGTTCGTGAGAACCAGATGCCGTTTTAAATTCTGGAATGGCCGTTGTGGTAGAGTTCGCACCACCTGGAGCAGAAATGGATTTAACAATTGGTTCTCCGCTTCCCGCGACTTGTAAAGTTATACCTGTCCCCGAGGCGGTATGATCATCTGGATCGACGACACAGCCGAGATTATTAATATCATTTTGATCAATTGTAACTTGTGGGATCCCCATAAGTTCCAGCTTAAGCAGGGCCTGGAACATAGGTTTTGCTTCAGAGTTTGTCGTTGATCTAACTAGGCAATTACCTAATTGAGGATCTTCAGTATGACTACAACTGAATCTAGTTGGACAATATGTTCCTGTATCAGTTGAAGGACACTGAATCCAGTTTCTACACTTAAAAATTTGTTTATCAACTTTGTGATGCTTATCTGCACCCCAAGTTGTGTTTCCGCCATTGCCACTAGCGAATTTTCGAATCCAGTGACCACTACAGCAAGTTCTGGCGGCCATTTCTGTTAAACCTTTCCACTGCATCTTCTTATCGAGTAAGCGTTGGGTGATGTCTGGACAATTTGTTGATACAGCTTCTGAACAATTATCTTTTAATGAGCCTTGTAGGAAAGTGGCCTTCATTTCTATAGGATCATTATTATTATAAAGATCATTGATGATTCCTGAACGGCTATATCTTTGTTCATCATCTAGTCCTATTTCTATTCCAATCTTTTTGAACACATTTGGATTTGGCCAGCTTGGAGTTAGAGGAGACCCCCCTGATTCACATGAACCAGATGTACCACATTCATTACCCCACATGACGTTTGGAATAGTGATTTCTTTGCCAATTTCACGACAACATCTATTATTAGCAAGATCGTAATCATCATCTGTTTTTTTCTTCTCTTGTGAGCAAACTAGTGATTCTTGCCAGAATGAAACTTCATATTTATTCATTGTGCCAGCAGCTTCCATATCGTCGCCTTTGACAATATTGAGTCTGGAAGAGATAAAATCACTTGGAGCGCAATCAAGATCAGTATGACATGTACTACCTGGTGCTCTTAAGCAACGGTTTCTTTCCAATATAGGCTCAGTTATTTGCTCATCTTCAAATATCTTGGTTATATCGTTACTGATGTTATTTGTATCATTAAAGACATTCAAAGCATTCGTAGGGAGTACCTGTGATGATGCCATGATATTGATAATTGAGTTTGAAGCATTTCTATCTGTATTTGCTTTGAAGATGTAATTACCTTCAGTATCGAAAACACTACAGTTACTTAAATAATGATCAACTCCTGGACCACCATCACCTTGAGGTGTCATTCCCATTGCATTGACTTTGTCTCCAGAGTCAAAATTGTTTGGCAAGTTCTGGTGAGCAGAACTGATCCTTGCATCATTAGTATAGCGACCAGGAATACAGATGGCCGAGACTCTGTTATTCGCTAATCCAGACTGTGCTTCCGCTTCAATAGTTTCTGTACCAATCCATGAGTATGGTCGGCCAATACTTCTGACATGTAGTCCGAAAGTATCCAAATTGTCTTCAGGAACAACAGAACTGGCATTTTGTACTTTTACAGATTTTCCATAGCGAGAAATTTTGTTATTGAATGTTTCTCTAGGGACACCATCCACAAAACGTTGACAGTAGTTGTTGTTAGAACACATATGAAGTGCTGGTTTTTCGGTATGTGTGAATGTAACGTTTGGATCAATAGTATTTTCATAGTCCGCAATACATGGCGCTCCACGCCCTCTATATACACAACGTTTTGAAGATCCTTTTTGTGTTCCATTGATTTGTATAAGTTTTTCTATGACTTCCGTATCCGGAATTTCATTAGCATTGGCATCAAATGAAGGATACTTAGAACTTAAATTGGTAACATTCTCACAGACAAATTCCCATCCGAGTTTTGCAGCACAATCACTGTCTTTCTCACACTGATGGAGAGTCTGACATTCAGCACCGTCACTATCAAAATCGGTTGTAATCAAAGACCCTGATCCAGGCGTTGTACTTGAAGCTGAAACTGTTACAGAATAGGTGCTTTCGCTGGTTAAATCGCCAAAAAACTGATTGATCGCCAAAAAGAGTTTATTGGTGGAGGCCTTGATTCTTCTTTGGTTTCCGATTGAGAACCATCTAACTCCATCAAATGAGCCAATCATAGAGCCGTAATCAAAGCCATACCAATCTCTGTTATATCCATTTGCGAATAAGAAATGTTGCGCCTGTAGACGTTTCTGTCTCTGTTGCTGTCTATCGCTTGATGTATCGTGCGACCATGGAAGCATTGTTGGAGGTACAAAACAGGCCCGTCCAAAAATGAGATCATCGGCCCTCATTTCAGTCCCAAATTTACTTGTTGCCGTCATGTCTGGTCTATAACCAGATCCAATCGAGGTAAAGTTATTTGGGAATAGCTTTGCCAGATTACTATAATAGTCTGTTCCACAGTAAAAACATGTAGAGTAGGTCCCGCTGTTGACAAAAATGTCGTAGGTTTTTCCTTTCTCGATTCTGACTTCAAATGCTGCCTTGGCAGAACCAACTTTTTGAGTGAACGATCCGAGAATCTCATTAAAACCAATATAATTATTTACATTATTAGGCTTGAGAAAATCACCCTTGGTGTATTCAAACAATGTACCTTCTTGAGGAGGAGTGTTTACATCAATTGTCGCATGTGAAACACCTTCTTCATCAAAATATCGATGAGGAACTGTCTTCGAGCTCACCAATACTGTTTGCTGTAGAGGAGGAGGAGGGAGATCCGGCTCTGGATAAAGACAAGTATAGTCTTCAATCACGTCGGGATTATCCTTCTTGAATTTTGGCTGAAGTAGACATTTAAGATCAGCACATCCACACATACTTTTAATTCTTTCCAATGCTTGTAATCTAATGTCCATGACTGGATTTGTCGTTGTATCAACAAAGTAAGTCAGTTTAACAACTTGTGTGTCAAATACTTGTAGGCCTGAACCTTTAAAACTCACTTTTGCAGGAGAAGTATAAATGATGTCGTAATGAGTTCCTTGGAGTTGGGTAGAACCATCAACTTCAACTCTTACTGATCTGTTGAGATCGGCAAAATAAGGAATGATAAAGTCGTTTGACCCAGGAAAATGATCATCAACTGCTCCAATATTTTGACCTTGAACGTAGTACTTTTCACATTTCGCCAGATTACTTGATATAGTTGTACAGCTGGCATCAGCTTTGAATCTGATACGTAGAGTGTCGTCAGGTGCGGAGCTACTTGGAGTTTTTGTCATTTTAATGACTAATTTATCGTTATAGTTGTCATTTCCAACCAAGCTATTGTTTATACCAATTTCAAGTCCTGTGGATTTAAAGGTGTTGTCAGCGAAGAGAGTTTCACCTGCATATACTACGCGATCGATTGAATGTTGTGGGATACCAAATGTCCCAGAGTAGTTAGTCGAAAAACTACGATCATCTGCTCCTGTATAGTACAAATCCGTATTGTCTGTGCTGACATTATTGTAGCTAACTGTACAAAGAGACATTTCACCTTTGATGGGAATAGTACATTCGTAGAGTTCTTGTTTTTCCAAAAAGCGCAGATAGGCTTCTCGATCGGGATCGACTGTTGGTGTAGGGGTAGGAGTGACAGTCGTTGATACAGTACATAAGTGATAAAAATTTGGATAATTGTAAATAGCAGATGGATTGTTTGTAATATCCTGCAAGGCCTGAAGGAATTCAGAGCTACCTGTATCCACTCCATTTTTGAGCTGCTTGTCTTTTACACATTGTCCAAGTGAACAACAGTCAAAGCCTTTTGACTGACAAAAACTGCTTGTTGTACAGGAAGAACCAGTAGGGACATCAGGAATGCTGTCGTCTTCTACGATTAAAGACAGATATGAGACATCCATTGAGAGAATCTTTGTCCCATTGATGTCATAGATTCCCAGTCCATCAGAAATCATTTCAAAGAGGTTACAACCAGGACATATGGTATTGAAGCTGTAGGCAATGCTGTCACCAGAGTAGATTGTATTGAGAGTAGAAATGAGACCCGTCTTTTGACAAAAGCTTATATTAATTGATTGGCTGTTTGGTTCTACAGTGTAATAGTCTTCTCGTGATTGAGTCGAAAAGTTATAGAAGTTCTGAGGTCTAAGTGCCAGCACAAGAACTTGATTGCTTATGCTTGATGGAAATCGTGCGACTAAACATTGAACTTTCTGCGAGTTGGTATCTTGCTTGAGGAAGTTATCAATAGAATTTCCTCGCATATAGAATGCAGTCGAAAAATCTACTTGAAAGCGACTTGATTGTGTAGACTGACTTGATCCATTTTGAATATAGTTGAGTGAGTTGGTGAAGACTGGAGGGTTCGCGTCACCATTTGCATCATCACTTCCCCCGGAAGAACTTTTTGAACTTGAATTACTTCTATTGGATTTTGGACTTGAAGGAACACAAGATACCACCGCTCCGATAAGAATCAGAGTTATGATAAATTTGATTAATGTTTTTAGTTCTCTTGTTCTACTCACTTATATATAGTCCTACGTCTTCTTTTCGGTTCTATGATTTCAGACCTTTATCTATTCTAAGCTGTTTTCTAGTACTGACTGGAGACCCTTAAGCTAAACGCCTAAAACTAAAGAGTTTCAGTAAAATTTATGGAAGATGTTTGTTGGCAAAATTGACCATTATAGATGGCAAAGGGGTAATGGATTTACAGGGACTTACTTAAAAATTTAATACTTGTAGGTTTTTGTCCGATAATTAGGCAAGTAAAGTTATGGAGTCTCTAATCATGAAAAAGTTTATCTTGTTTTTTACCTTTATTATTTCATTTTCAGTTTTTGCACAGTCACCTCAAGATCTTGTGAAACTATCAGAGGGTATGAAATTGGATAAAGATCAGGTTGGAAACATGATTGAGATGATGGTGAACATGGGAAAAATCTCTAGAGAAGATGCTGACAAGGCCAAAAAGGAATTAGAAAAATATTCTGATGACGATATGAAGGCTCTTCAGCACCAAGCGGTAGAAAAAATCAAAAATCAAAAAGGACACGACGGTAAAGGATTGGGAATCAATATGCCTAGTAAGGGAGAGCAACTCGCGGCTCCAATCGTTAATACTAAGTCACCGGCGTCTACAGATTCACCTTCAAGTTCATCACCCCAAAAAATTCTTAAAAGTAGTGATGACCCAGGCTATAAAGAAGCACTCGATTATTTGAATCAGTAAGTCTCAACTAATTCCAAAAGTTTTAATAGTCCTTTTTCTGAAAATCTTTTTTTCAGCCAATCTCTATCTCCAGAGTATTGGACCATCTCGGAACCATTTACTCCCTTGGAAGTGGCCCAGCCAATTGCGAGAGTTCCAACTGGTTTTTGAGGAGTTCCTCCACTTGGTCCAGCAATACCTGTCCATGATATTGCGATATCTGAAGCGTATTCTTCTCTCGAGCCCTTCGCCATTTCCTCTGCTGTTTGTTTACTGACAGCTCCAAATTTTTTAATTGTCGAAGAATCAACTGATAAAATATTTTGCTTGGCCTGATTTGAATAGGTGACAGCAGATCCCATAAAACATCCTGAACTTCCAGAGACATTTGTGATTCGATGACTGGAAAGACCACCAGTACAGGATTCTGCAAAAGAAAAAGTAATGCCCTTATGATTACAGTTTTTCACCAAGAGCTCTTCAATCGTCAGATTTCCCCATTGCCAAACATTATTAGAGAGTTCTGTTTTCGCAATAACGTCTTTAACTCTATTCAGAACTTCATTTTCATTGGACCCTTCTCCAAGAGTAATCACCAAATCGATACCGAGTACTTGAGGAAGACTGCTTAAACTTCCAAACTGACTTAAATCTTCCCATAATGTAGGAGCGAGTTTATTGAAAATCATTTCTTCAGGAACACCGTGAGTTCTGACAACTATCTGATTCCTTTCTTTAGTTGAAATCAATTTCTTTTCAGTAAGCCAAGGAAGAAAGATTTCATCAACCATTGACCTAAATTCTTTTGGAACTCCAGGGGCCGCAAGAATTGTTTTCCCGTTTTGGTAATACCCTAGACCTGGGGCCAAGCCTTTTGGGTTATCAAAAACTTCAAATTCTTCTGGGATATGATGATAATGGTTCCAATCAGGTTTCCATTCTTTGCCATAGCGCTGATAGTTTTCTTGGACAATAGATGCAGCTATTTCTGACTCAACGATTTTTTTTCCAAAATAGTCTGCGAGTATTTTTTTAGTGACATCGTCTTGAGTAGGTCCAAGTCCGCCAGAAATAAATATAACATCAGATCTCTTCAAGGCCCGTTCCAAAGATTCAAGAATATCTTCTTTTTCATCCTTGCATAGTGTGATGCCTTGAAAGTCCAGACCTTTGGAATGTAGATTTTTGGCCAACCAGCTTCCGTTTGTATCCTGAACTTTTCCGTAGAGAAGCTCACTTCCAATACCTATGAATTCAGTTTTCACCTTGGTCCCTTGTTTTCATTTCGCGTCATATAGTATACAAATGAATACACAGCTTAACTAGCTCAAGGTGAGGATCAATTGGCCCAAATACTGACTTTTACTCTCGATTTTGAGACAGATCTGGAAGAGTATCTATCGACTCGCCATCCTGAAGTGATTGACTTCAGAATTCTCTCTGAAAGTCTAGACGCCAGAAAGGCCAATCGTGGTCGAAGACCAAAAGTTCAGTATCGGATTGAAGTCATAAAAAAAGGTGAAAAATTCACTCCTTGGCAAGAAGTCTTCACGAATCTGGGATGTCTTCCAAAGAAACCACTCATCATTGGTGCTGGACCTGCTGGACTATTTTGTGCTTTAAGACTCGCTGAATATGGTGTTCCTTCTGTAATTTTTGAACGAGGCTCCAAGGCCCATGAGCGAATGAAACATATTGCAAGATTTTGGCGTTATGGAGAGTTTGATTCTGAAGATAATGTCTGTTTTGGTGAAGGTGGAGCAGGTCTTTTTTCAGATGGAAAACTCATCACTCGAGTCAAAAGCCCTTACGTTCAATATGTGATGAATAAATTTGTAGATTTCGGTGCACCACCTGAAACGGCCTGGACTAGTAACCCACATCTTGGAAGTAATAAAATCCGTGGGCTAATTTCAGCCATTACTGATTATTTAATCAGTAAGGGGTGTCAAATTCATTACAATACCAAAGTAGACGAACTTCTCTATGAGAATAATAAAATTGTAGGAATTAAAGATCACCATGGCCTAATTCATGAAAGTGATCATGTTATTCTTGCGGTCGGACATTCTGCTTCAGATATGTACCAACACTTGAAAGATAAAAATGTTCAGATGGAACAGAAAAGTTTTGCTGTAGGTGTACGTGTTGAGCATAAGCGAAGTCTGATTGATCAGATTCAATATGGTGATTTTTCAAAAACAGGAAAACTCGGTGCTGCCAGATACAGATTGAGTTATGAAGATGAAACAACGAAGAAGGGAACTTATTCATTTTGTATGTGCCCTGGAGGTTATGTCCTCTCATCTGGGACAGAAGCGGATGGAATTGTTGTCAATGGTATGAGTAACTTTGCAAGGAACGCCCCTTGGTCAAACGCTGCTCTCGTTGTCAGTGTTGAAAAAGGGAAGGACTTCGATCCAAGTGATGTCTTGGCCGGATTGAGCTTTCAACGGTCAATTGAAAAAAAGGCCTATACTCTAAGTTGTGAAAAAGCTTCTGGAAAAGAAGTTCCCGCACAAACCGTAAAGAGTTTTCTCGATGGTAAAGTTGAAAAAAATTTACCTTCAACTTCTTGTCCTTCAAAAATATTTTCAGAAAAAATGGATGAGGTCCTACCAGAGTTTATAATTGATCACCTACGAGAAGCACTTCTTCAGTTTGAAAAAAAGATGCCAGGTTTCGTTTCCCAAGATGGAATGCTTCTCGCTCCAGAAACTCGAACTTCAGCACCTGTCACGATTCCAAGAGATAAAGAAACTTTAGAAAGTATTTCACATTCAGGTCTGTATCCATGTGGAGAAGGGGCCGGTTATGCTGGAGGGATTACTTCTGCTGCTGTCGATGGAGTGAAAGTGGCCATGTCTGTCTTAAAAACGACCAAAAATTTCGAAGTTTAGTCGATATTGCACTGCAATCTTCTCCCTCTGCGAGTGCCTCAATTTTGAACAGTAAAAATTAAGTAAAGACGCAGTTTTTTGCCCCAAAACAACGCTTCGCGCATGTCGTATTCATGGGGGTTTGGGTAATCTAGCCGGACATTTCAGGGGAAAATTAATGCTCTACAAAAAGAAAGATCTCATCACGAAATCCTACGATGTCATTATCGTCGGTTCAGGACTGGCCGGCCTAACTGCCGCTAACAAACTTGCTAAAAATGGTCGCAGCGTTTTATTGCTTGAGGCCCATAACAAACTTGGTGGGTTTGCTACATGGTTTAGACGGCAGCAAGGAGATCACACATTTGATATCTCTTTACATGGATTTCCTGTTGGAATGATCAAGACATGTCGCAAATATTGGAACAAAGAAATCGCAGATCGCATTCATCAGTTACCTGAAGTACGATTCATTAATCCACAGTTCAATGTTTCAACGACTTTTACCAAAGAAGATTTCAGTCGCATTCTCGTAGAAGAATTTGGTCAGACGCAAGAAACGGTTAAGGCCTTTTTTGAAGAGCTGGCCAATATGAATTTCTATGACGATGATCGAATGACAAATAGAGATCTTTTTCAAAAGTTTTTCCCTGATCGAACAGACATTACACGTTTTCTTCTTGAGCCTATTGTTTATGCCAATGGCTCGAATTTGGAAGATCCGGCCATTTCTTATGGGATCGTTTTTTCAAATTTTATGAGTAAAGGAGTCTATATTTTTCAAGGTGGCACTGACACCATGATCAATATGATGAAAGAGGAACTCCTCTCTAATGGAGTTGATATCAAACTTCATACAAAAATTGAAAGAGTCTTGATTGAGAACGGCAGAGCTGTTGGTGTTGAAGTCAATGGCCAACCAGTTTATGCTAAATCTGTTTTAAGCAATGCTAATTTAAAAACTACCATAGAGAAAATGGTTGGACGTGATCACTTTTCTCCAGAGTTTCTTGATGAGTCAGACAAAGTGAGATTAAACACCTCAAGCTGTCAGGTCTATATGGGAATTAAAAAAGGGGAGAGTATTCCTCGTGTGGGTGATTTAGTTTTCTATTCAGAAGATAAAGAATTTTCAACAGACCTTTTGCTTTCTCCAAAAGTAGGAAGTCAGACATTCAGTATATATTATCCAGATACCAGACCCCATTTACCAGAAGATCACTACGCTATTGTTTCTTCTTCTAATGCCAGATGGGAAGACTGGGCCAATTTGACTGAAGATGAATACAAGAAACAAAAAGAATATGTGATTAACAGAGCTTTGGAATGTGTTGAAAAAGTTATTCCAGGTGTTAGAGAAAAAATCGATTATGTTGATTGTGCAACACCTAGAACGGTCAAACGGTATACACATCACGAGAAAGGTGCCAGCTTTGGAACTAAATTTGAAGGACTGCCAGTTTCTCAAAACCTTCATAAGCAAATTCCAGGACTCTTTCATGCTGGAAGTGTCGGGATCATCATGTCGGGATGGCTGGGCGCTGCCAACTACGGTGTGATTCAAAGTCATGAGGTTGATAATTACCTCGATCAAATCAACAAACAAATTCAAAGTGAGGAACTTCATGCAAGCCAACATTAATTACGATTTCAACGGACAAACGGCCGTCATTACAGGTGGGACTCGAGGAATCGGACAGGCCATTTCTTCGGCCTTCTTGAATGCTGGAGCAAAAGTCATTGCAACATATACTTCAAATGATGAAGCAGCTCAGAAATACAAGGCCTCTCTTGGAGAAATTGGGGAACGCCTGATTCTTAGAAAGTTTGATGTCAGCAAATCTGACGAAGTTGAGGCCTTTTGGAATTGGTGTGGAGAAGCTCATCCTGAAACGACAATTCTCGTTAATAATTCAGGTGTTCGAAAAGATAATCTGACAGCTTCAATGTCAGAAGAAGAATGGGACAAAGTTCTTGATATTAATTTAAAAGGAACATTTTTAATGAGTCAAAAATCTGTCCTTCATTTTATGAAAAACAGATTTGGAAGAATCATTAATATGAGTTCAATTGGTGGATCATTAGGTCTTGCTGGACAGGCCAATTATGCTGCTTCCAAGGCCGGTCAAGTCGCTCTATCGAAAACTCTTTCAAAAGAAGTCGCTAAACGAGGAATTACTGTCAATAACGTTTGTCCAGGGTTTATTGAAACTGAATTGATTCAAGACCTACCTGAGGATCAAGTTAAGGAATATAAAAAACAAGTACCAATGAAGCGCTTTGGAAGCGCCAAGGAAGTTGCCGATGTTGTTCTATTCTTATCTTCAAATGAAGCCGGTTATATTACAGGAACTTCAGTTGAAATAAGTGGTGGTCTCTAATGGAAAATGTAAAAGATCTGATTCCTCAAAGAGAACCTTTTCTTTTTGTTGATGAGATTATGGATCGTGGAGAAAATACAATTCAAACACTTTATAACGTTACTGGTAATGAAGATTTTTTCAAAGGACATTTCCCTGGAAATCCCATTATGCCAGGAGTACTACTACAAGAAGCGCTCTTTCAGTCTGGGGCTTGTTTGATGGCAGGAAAAGATAGTTCTGGACTCGGAGTTGTAACCAGAGTTTCAAACGGAAAATTTAAAGGAATGGTCAAGCCTGGAGACACGCTGGACATGTCAGTTGAGTTAGTTGACCAAGCAGCAAATGCTTTCTATTTCAAAGGTCGAACCAAAGTTGATGGTAAAGTTGTTCTTGCCTTGGAATTTGCCTGTGCTCAAGTTGGAGAAGTTTAATGGATTTTTTAAATATAAAAGATAGAACCTTTCTTATCACCGGTGT